>CACZBB010000156.1 GCA_902779245.1 uncultured Lachnospiraceae bacterium
AATTATAGTTTGTCGCTGACCTGCGTTTTGCCATCGCCCGCAGGGCGATTTCATTGCAAAACGCCTTCGTTTCTGGTCACCGTGTGACCAGAAACAAAAGATAACCGGGGGGATGCGGAAATGCGGAACTGGAAGGAGAGTGTTTTCAGTGACGGCACGGCGAATTTCGTGAACCGCCCGGCGCCGGATCTGGGCGATGAAGTCCGGATCCGTGTGCAGCTTCTTTCCGACGCGCCGGTGCGGAAGGTTTTCCTGCGTACCCTTCGGAACGGTACGCAGGTGCTCTTCGAAATGCGCCGGACGGAAACCGTCGGCGAGCTGGCCGTCTATCAGGCGGCTCTGACCGTCACGCAGCCGGTCACGAAGTACCGGTTTATCTTTGCCGCGGAAGACGGCATTTATTATTACAACCAGCAGGGGCTGACGCGCTACTTTCCGGAAGGAAGCCGCGACTTTACCCTCCTTGCGGACTACCGGCGGCCGGCATTTGTCGAAAACACGGTCTTTTACCAGATCTTCCCGGAACGGTTCTCCACCGGAGACACCGATTTTGAGGATGACCCGGACAATGACCTGTTTCTCGGCGAATATCCGTTTTACCGCTGGTACGGCGGCAGGCTGGAGGGCGTCCGCCGGCGGATCCCGTATCTTAAGGCGCTCGGCGTGAACGCCATCTACCTCAATCCGATTTTCACCGCGCCCTCCACCCACAAGTACGACTGCGCGGATTATTTTCATGTGGACGCGGATTTCGGCGGGGATGAGGCGCTTGCGGCGCTCTCGGCGGAGCTCCACGAAAACGGCATGAAGCTCATGCTCGATATTTCCATCAACCACACCGGGCGGAAGCACGAGTGGTTTAAAAGCGATGAGCTCCGGGATCGATTCTATCTGCATGACAAGGAAAATGGCGGACACCTCGGATGGGCGGGGGTTCCGAGTCTTCCGGTGCTGGATTATACAAATGCAGCGGTTCGGGAGATTGTGTACCGCGCGCCGGATTCGGTTCTCCGCAAATGGCTGCAGCCGCCGTTTTCGATTGACGGCTGGCGGTTTGATGTCGCGGACGTTTTCGGACGGCACGACGAGGTGCAGCTCGCGGACGAGCTCTGGCGCGAGGTCTGCGGGGCGATCCGCGAGGAGAAGCCCGGGACGCTGATCGTGGCGGAGGACTGGGGCGACTGCTGTGCGTATGAACAGGGAGATGCCTGGGATACGGCGATGAACTACTACGGATGCGCAAGGCCGCTCCGGGAGTTTTACGGGGTGCCGGATCTCTTCAACATGCGGGACTTCACGCTCCGCGACATGACGAAAAAGCTGCCGGCGGAAGCCTTTGCCGAACAGGTCATGGCGCATTTGTCGAGGATCCCGGGGGTGTTCCACGCAAACCAGTTCAATCTCTTCGACAGCCACGACATCCCCCGCCTCCACAATATGCCCGGCATGGACACCGAGCTTTATCGCGGGGCGGTTCTGCTTCTTTTCCTGCTCCCGGGCATGCCGTCGGTCTACTATGGCGACGAGGTCCTTATCGGCGGCGGTTCGGTCGGCGACGTGAGCGCGCGTTGGCCGATGCCCTGGCGCGAGCTTGACGCCCTCACGGGGGAGAAAAAAGAGATTTTTGAGCTCTACAGGACCCTGATCCGCCTGCGCCTCGAAAGCCCGGCGCTCAAAGACGGCAGCTTCCTGTTCCTCTGCGCGAAAGACCGCGTAATCTCCATCGCGAGATTTTCCGGCGGGGAGATCCTCGTCGGTGTGGTCTCGGCCTCGGAGAAGGAGGAGAAGATACCGCTCCCGCTCTGGAGGATCGGGGCGGAAGCGCCCGAAGACGGCCCCGACCTTCTCGGGCGGACATTTGTCTGGAAAACGGATGCCGACGGCGGCGCGGTGATCTGCCTCCCGCCCCGGGCCGCGGCCCTCTTCCGCTGCCCCGCGGCGAAACGGCGGTCCTGTGACTGACGGCAGATCCTTGCACGGCGAAGGACACGCCTTCCCGGAGCCGTCGACTTGTCTGCAGGCTGGCACAGAGCACGAGCTTTGCGGGCCCGTTTACGTGTCAAAGCGATACCTTCTTCGGCGCGTAAGCCTTCATGCACATTTTGTGCGCCGCCGGCAATCAAAACCGGAGCGCATACAGATAACAGTCCGTTGGACTGTTATCTGCACGCTAAGGCGTCCGGCATCCCGTCATTTCATCACCCTTCGGGCGATGAACCTTTTAGAGTCATCGAAAGATAAAAAGGAGATTTATCATGAAAAATTGGAATGTTGAAACAACCTGTGTGCAGGGCGGCTACCGCCCCGGCAACGGCGAGCCCCGTCAGGTGCCGATCGTGCAGAGCACGACCTTCAAATACGACACCAGCGAGGACATGGCGAAGCTTTTTGACCTTGAGGCCAGCGGCTACTTCTACACCCGCCTCCAGAACCCGACCAACGACCTCGTCGCCGCGAAGATCGCGGCCCTTGAGGGCGGCACGGCCGGCATGCTGACCTCCTCCGGCCAGGCGGCGAACTTTTTCGCGATCTTTAATATCGCGAACAGCGGCGACCACGTTGTATCGAGCTCCTCCATCTACGGCGGTACCTTCAACCTCTTCAACGTAACGATGCGGAAAATGGGCATTGAGTTTACCTTTGTCAGCCCGGACTGCACGCCCGAGGAGCTGGAGGCGGCCTTCCGCCCGAACACGAAGGCGGTCTTCGGCGAGTCCATCGCCAACCCGGCCCTCACGGTCCTCGATTTTGAGAAATTTGCCAGGGCCGCGCACGCGCACGGCGTTCCGCTCATCGTGGACAACACCTTCCCGACGCCGGTCAACTGCCGGCCGATCGAGTTCGGCGTGGATATCGTGACCCACTCGACGACGAAATATATGGACGGCCACGGCACGGCGGTCGGCGGCGCGATCGTCGACTCCGGCAAATTCGACTGGATGGCGCACGCGGACAAGTTCCCGGGCCTTACGACCCCGGACGAGAGCTATCACGGCATCACCTACGCCGAGAAGTTCGGCCTCGCCGGCGCGTTCATCACGAAATGCACGGCCCAGCTGATGCGCGATTTCGGCTCGATCCAGTCGCCGCAGAACGCTTTTTACCTGAACCTCGGCCTGGAGAGCCTCCACGTTCGCATGGCTCAGCACTGCAAGAACGGCCTTGCCCTGGCAAAGCTTCTGGCCAATGACCCGCGCGTCGAATCTGTGAGCTATCCGGGCCTTCCGGGCGACCGTTACTACGAGACCGCCCGGAAATATATGCCAAATGGCACTTGCGGCGTGGTTTCCTTCTGCCTGAAGGATGGCCGCGAGGCGGCGGAAGAGTTCATGAAGCATCTTAAGGTTTTCGCCATCGAGACCCATGTCGCCGACGCGCGAAGCTGCTGCCTCCACCCGGCCAGCTCCACCCACCGCCAGCTCACCGAGGAAGAGCTCATCGCCTGCGGCGTCCCCGGCAGCCTCATCCGCATGTCCTGCGGCCTCGAAGGCACCGAAGACCTCCTCGCCGACGTCCAAAACGCCCTCGACGCGATCTGAGCGCGGTTGAAAAACTGAAAGGCATAGACGGAGTTTTGTGAAACGTGTATAAAAAACTTCATAAACCGGGTGACATTCCTGAGAGATTCGTGTATAATAGAAGAAGCATTAAGAACCGCCTATTCAAGCGGCAAAGGAGGATTTAAGAATGAAGTCTTTTACGTATGTGATCACGGATCCCGTTGGTATTCATGCCCGTCCGGCCGGCAACCTTGTCAAGGAAGTCAAGAAGTATGGCTCTGATGTCAAGATCCTCGGCAACGGCAAGAGCGCGGATGCGAAGAAGCTGATGGCTGTCATGACCCTTGGCATCAAGCAGGGGCAGGAAGTTGAAGTTCAGGTTACCGGTGGTGATGAGGATGCTACCTGCGCCGCCCTCGAAGCTTTCATGAAGGCGAACCTGTAATACAATCCTTTAAACGTAAAAAAACTGCCGTGATCGCAATCGCGGCAGTTTTTTTTCACAGAGCCGCGCAAGGAAGTTCGCTGCCTTCGGCAGCAAAGTTCCCTGCGCGGCCATTTTTTTCAGATCCCGTAGGCGTAATAGGACTCCGGCTGCGGAGGCGCCAGAAGATCCGTCAGCTTCTTGCTGTAGAAAAAGTCCTTGACCAGCTTGTCATATTCGATCCAGAGCGGGAGCGTCCTGCAGTTTTCTCTCCGGGAGCACGCATAATTCCCGTTCCCGAGGCAGGCCACGGGAGAAAGCGTCCCTTCCATAAGCTCCAGGATCTCGCCGATGCTGTAATCCTCCGCCGGGCGAAGGAGCCGGTACCCGCCGCCTTTCCCGCTGGAGCCGGCGATCAGCCCGCCGGCCACCATGTCATGCACAATAATTTCCAGATACTTTTTTGAAATTTCCTGTCGGGCAGCGATATCCTTCAGCGGGATATAGCTGCCCGTATTATTTTCCGCCAGATCGATCATCACCCGCAGCGCATATCTTCCTCTTGTCGAAATCATAACCGGCCTCCTTTATCTTTGATTTACCTATTATACCGCAAGGCGAATAGGTAAATCAAGAGTCTCTTTGACGATTTTTTTTCCGGCTGGAAGGAACTAAATCAAAAAGGAAAAAAATATTTAAAAACCTATTGACACAGTAGGCAAATGGTGTTATTGTATGTCCACCGAAGTAAAATAACAGCAAAACAAGAAACACCGAATCGCAGTCGAAGGCAAAAGAATACAAATGAGGAAAAGGAGATAGCCATGAGTACATACAGATTTGAAACCTTACAGCTTCACGTCGGCCAGGAGCAGGCGGATCCGGCCACGGATTCCCGTGCGGTGCCCATTTACCAGACGACCTCTTACGTTTTCCACAACAGTCAGCACGCGGCGGACCGCTTCGGTCTCGCGGATGCCGGAAATATTTACGGCCGCCTGACCAATTCCACGCAGGATGTCCTGGAGAAGCGGGTGGCAGCCCTTGAGGGCGGGAGCGCGGCGCTGGCCGTGGCCTCCGGCGCGGCGGCGATCTCCTACACGATCGAGGCGCTCGCGGCCAACGGCGGCCATATCGTCGCGCAGAAGACGATTTACGGGGGTACCTTCAACCTTCTCGCGCACACGCTGCCGCAGTACGGTGTCCGGACCACCTTTGTCAATAT
>CACZBB010000157.1 GCA_902779245.1 uncultured Lachnospiraceae bacterium
TACAGTAACGTTTGCAATAACGTTTACGCATTGTTCACGAAGGCGAAATCATGGCGACGATCAAAGATATTGCTCGTATGTCAGGCTACAGCATCGGGACCGTATCAAGGGTAATCAATAAACGGACGGATGTCAGCGACCAGGCTAGAGAAAAAATTGAAGAGATTATTCGGGAAAACGACTATCAGCCAAACACCAATGCCAAGAGATTGAAGCAGACGGTCTCGTCAGAAGTGTCCGTCATTGTTCACGGCAACAGGAGCACGTTCTTAGCGTTCCTTCTCGAGGAGATCCAGATAAGGATGCGGGAACACGGCGAGAGCATAAATGTCCAGTTTACCGGAGAAAAAGAAGATGAGGTGGCGGCCGCTATCCAGATCGCCCAGAACCTGAAACCCAAGGGCTTTATCTTCTTGGGAGGCAACTCAAGAGATTTCCGGGATGAATTCTCGCAGATCACGCTGCCGAGCGTTGTCATCACGATCGATGCGGAGAACATGGCATTTGATAACCTGTCGAGCTTCACGACGGATGACGAGGCGGCGGCAGACTGCGCGGTAAGCAAACTGGTAGCGGAGGGCCACAGAAGAATCGGCATTATAGGAGGCCTTCCCGGAGATTATTCCGGAGAGCGTCGGAACGACCACTCGACGCTGCGGATCCGGGGAGCCGTGAGTGAACTGGAGAAAAACGGTATCACGTTCGACTTCGACAGGGATTACGAGGCGTGCGATTTTTCAGCGGAGAGCGGTTATCAGGCCGCGAAAAGGCTGATGGAAAAGTCGCCGGATCTGACAGCAATTTTTGCCGTCACAGATGCCCAGGCCGTCGGGGTCCTGCGTGAGCTGAAGGACAGGGGCCTCAGCGTTCCTGAAGATATCTCGGTGGTCGGTTTTAACGGCGTAGATTACGTCCGCTACTCGATTCCCAGACTTGCCACGATCCGTCAGGACGCCGCGATGCTTGCCAGAAAAAGCGTGGACGACCTGCTGCTGCGGATCAGCTTCGGGAGCCCGGCAGTATATGAAAAGATCCCATATGAGTATGTAGACGGAGAGAGCGCGGCTCCACCGCGCAAATAAAGAACAGGAGAGACAAAGATGGCCACGTTAAGTTTAAAACATGTCCAGAAGATCTACCCGGTGAGAGAAGAGGGCAAGGAGAAAAAGAAAAAGAGGAAAAAAGGCGAAGAACCCGTCGAAAAGAAGCCCTTCAATCTGAAGGTCACCGAGGAAGGCGTCGTTGCCGTAGATGATTTCAATCTGGAGGTCGGCGACAGGGAGTTCATTGTCCTTGTCGGTCCTTCGGGCTGCGGCAAGTCGACCACGCTGCGGATGATCGCCGGACTGGAGCACATCACCAGGGGCGAGTTCTACATCGACGACAAGCTGGTCAACGACGTGCCCTCCAAGGACCGGGATATCGCCATGGTCTTTCAGAACTATGCCCTGTATCCGCACATGACCGTCCGACAGAATCTGGAGTTCCCGCTGGAGCTTCGGAAGATGCCGAAGGACGAGATGAAAAAAAAGGTCGAGGAGGCCGCCGAGATCCTCGGGATCACGCCTTATCTGGACCGCAAGCCGAAGGCCCTGTCGGGCGGCCAGCGCCAGCGTGTCGCCATCGGCCGTGCGATCGTGCGCGATCCGAAGGTACTTCTGATGGACGAGCCGCTGTCGAACCTGGACGCGAAGCTCCGCAACCAGATGCGCGCGGAGATCATCAAGCTCCGGAAGAAGCTGGACGCGACCTTTATCTATGTCACGCACGACCAGACCGAGGCCATGACGCTCGGCGACCGGATCGTCATCATGAAGGACGGCGAAGTGCAGCAGATCGGGACGCCGCAGGAGGTCTTCAGCCATCCGGTCAACATCTTCGTGGCGGGCTTCATCGGCATGCCGCACATGAATATGTTTGACGGGGAAGTCGTCAAAAAGGGCGACGGAAAGTATTCGGTCCGGGTCGGCGCGGCGGAGATCGCGCTCTCCGAGGAAAAGCAGGAGAGACTCGCGAAGAACCATGTGGAGACCCAGAAGGCCATCATCGGGTGCAGGCCGGAGCACGTCTCTCTTGACGAGAAGCCCGGGGCCATGATCGAAGGCGTCGTGGACGTGAGCGAAATGATGGGCAGCTCCGTTCACCTGCACATCGACGTCGACGGCAAGGACTGCATCATCATCGTTCCGACGCTGGATCTGGACACGGGGAATCTCGGGAGCGGCGCAAAGGTCCGGTTCACGTTCGCGCCGAACGCGGTCCACATGTTCGATCCGGAAACGGAGGAGAATCTGGAGAATCTGGAGTTTATGCAGAATCAGTAAACCGGATCCGGGAACGCTCAAAAAAATCCGGGTCAGCAAATACAAGTATAATTTTTGAGGAGGAACATTATGAAAAAGCTCATTTGTCTCATCACAGCGCTTGTTCTCTGCTTCGGCCTGCTGGCAGGCTGCGGCGGAAACAAACCCAGCAGCAGCGGCAGCGAAGGCGGCGGAGACAGCGGCGAAGCGGTCGATGTCACCGTCACCGTTTGGGGACCGCAGGAAGACCAGTCCGATGACAACGGCAAATGGCTCCAGACCCAGTGCGAGGCGTTTGCGGCTGCGCATCCGGAATGGAACATCACCTTCAATTACGGCGTTTGCTCCGAAGGCGACGCCAAGACCAACATCGGCACGGACCCGAGCGCCGGCGCGGACGTCTATCTGTTCGCGAATGACCAGATCCCCGATCTGATCAAGGCCGGCGGCATTTCCGAGCTCGGCGGCTCCAATGTCGACACCATGAAGAGCAACAACTCGGAGACGACCGTCAACACGGTTACCTATGAGGGCTCCGTCTACGGATTCCCGTTCACCGGCAACACCTGGTTCATGTACTATGACAAATCCGTGTTCTCGGATGAAGACATCAAGTCGCTCGACGCCATGCTGGAAAAGGGCAAGGTCGCGTTCCCGCTTGACAACTCCTGGTACATCGCCGCTTTCTACGTGGCGAACGGCTGCACCCTGTTCGGCGAGGACGGCGGTGACGCGGCTGCGGGCTTTGACTTCAGCGGCGAGAAGGCTGCGCAGGTCACCGATTACCTGGTCGATCTGGTCGCGAACCCCAACTTCGCGAACGGCGACGTCGGAACGAACGCGGATGCGAAGGCATTCTTCTCCGGCACGTGGGATTATCAGAAGGCGCTTGACGCTTACGGCGAGAATCTCGGCATCGCGGCTCCTCCGTCGATCACCATCAACGGCGAGCTGAAGCAGATGAAGTCGTTCGCGGGCTCCAAGGCTGTCGGCGTCAACCCGGCAACGGCTCTGTATCAGGAGCATCCGGAAGTCGCGGTCGCCCTTGCCGCCTACCTCGGCGGGACCGACGCCCAGAAGGCGCACTATGAACTCCGCAACATCATCCCGACCGACAGCAACATCACGGTCGACGACGCGCTGGCGCAGGCCCAGATGGATACGATGGCCTTTGCTTCCATCGTGCAGCCGCTGCAGGCGGACATGGGCAACTACTGGGGCCCCGCGGAGTCGATGGGCAAGGAGCTCGTAGCCGGCTCTGTCACGCATGCAAATGCCGCGGAGAAGACTGAGGCGATGAACACCTCTCTCAACACCTCGGCTGTCCAGTAAGGCACAGATCTCGGATCTGATCTGAAGGAAATCAAAGCGGCCGGGTCCCGGCCCGGCCGCATCTCTGCCGTCAATGTTTAACTCCACCAGGAGGAAATCTGTTATGAAAGAAGACCGTATCACTGTACGCAACGCTTTAAGGCACGGTGATCTTTATACAAAGCTTTCCGCTGTTTTCATGGGAGCGGGAATGCTATGGCATCGGCAGATCGTAAAGGGCGTTCTGGTTTTTCTGTTTGAGATCGTTTTCTGGTATTATATGATCACGGCAGGCTTCTACCACTTGTTCATGCTCCCGAGTCTCGGCACGGAGGCGCAGGGCAAGGTCTGGAATGAAGCGAAACAGATCTATGAATATACTGCCGGCGACAATTCGCAGCAGATCCTGCTGGCCGGCGTGATCACCTGCTTTGTGATCGCGGCGATCATCGTACTCTGGATCCTGCAGCTTCGGCATTCCTATAAACTGCAAAAACTGATTGAAAACGGCGAAGAAGTACCCAACCTGAGGCAGGATGTCAAGAACCTGTTCAACGGGAACCTGCACATCACGCTGATGACGCTCCCGTGCCTGGGAATTCTCATATTCAATATCGTCCCGCTGGTCTACATGATCTCGATGGCGTTCACGACCTATTCCAAGGAGGGCGAACACCTGCTCTTGTTTGACTGGGACGGCCTGAACCAGTTCATGAGGGTGCTGGATATGAACGGCAACATCGGCCGTCAGTTCTGGCACGTCCTCGGGTGGACGATCGTTTGGGCGATATTCGCTACGTTCCTGAACTACATCCTCGGCATGATCCTGGCCATGGTCATCAACCGGAAGGAGACGAAGGGCAAGGCGTTCTGGAGATTCTGCTTCGTGCTCTCCATCGCGGTCCCGCAGTTCGTCACCCTGATGATCATGAACATCATGCTGCAGCCGTCCGGCGCGATCAACGTCCTGCTGCAGAACCTGGGACTGATCAGTGAACCGATACCATTCTGGACGAATGCGACGATCGCGAGGATCACGATCATCGTGATCAACCTGTGGGTCGGTATCCCATATACGCTCCTGCAGGTGACAGGCATCCTGCAGAACATCCCCGGCGAGCTGTATGAGGCCGCCAGGATGGACGGCGCGGGCTCCGCGAAGATCTTCTTCAGGATCACGCTCCCGTATATGCTGTTCGTCACGACGCCTTATCTGATCGCCAGCTTCGTGGGCAACATCAACAACTTCAACATCATCTACCTGCTGTCGGGCGGCGGACCGACCTACGTCGGAGATACCGCCGGCCAGACGGACCTCCTGGTGACATGGCTGTACAAGCTGACCATCGAGAAGCAGTACTACAACCTCGGCGCGGTCATCGGCATCATGACCTTTGTCATCCTGACGATCGTCACGCTGATTACCTACAGGAACTCCAGTTCCTACAAGAATGAGGAGGCGTTCATGTGATGGGAAACCAGTTAGATCTTAACAAGATTAGCACCCGCAAACGAATCGGGAATTTGCATCTCCTGCTGGCCGTTCTGGCGCTGATTTGGGTCCTGCCCATCGTGTGGATCGTCCTCACCAGCTTTCGCGCAGAACCCGGCGCATATACCAAAACCTTCCTTCCGCAGGGGTATACGATCAACAACTACGTAAAACTGCTGACGGACCGGAACGTTCTGAATTTCCCGAAGATGTTCATGAATACGCTGATCATCTCGATCTGCAGCTGCATCGTCAGCACCTTCTTCGTGCTGTCGGTCGCGTATTCGCTGAGCCGTATGCGGTTTGCGTTCCGGAAAACGTATATGAACCTGGCCATGATCCTGGGACTGTTCCCCGGCTTTATGACGATGATTGCCCAGTACTTCATTCTGAAGGCCATGGGCCTTACGGAGGGCTCTTCGATCCGGCTCGGCCTGATCCTCGTATACTGCGCGTGTACCGGCCTGGGATTCCAGATATCCAAGGGATTCTTTGATACGATCCCAAGGTCGATCGACGAGGCGGCGATCATGGACGGGGCGACGCAGTGGCAGGTGTTCCGACGGATCACCATGCCGCTGGCAAAGCCGATCGTCATCTACACCGTCATGACGGCGTTTATCGCGCCGTGGGTCGACTTCATCTTCGCGAAGGTCCTGTGCAGGGCGAACGCGGACCAGTTCACGGTCGCCATCGGCCTGTGGAACATGCTGCAGAAGGAGTACATTTACCAGTGGTACACGTGCTTTGCTGCAGGCGCGGTGCTGATCTCCATACCGATCGTCATCCTGTTCCTCTACATGCAGAGGTTCTACGTGGAAGGTATGTCTGGAGCGGTAAAAGGATGAAAAACGTTCAAAGAACCATTTGTGCCATCCTGTGCATGTTGCTGTGCGTATCGGGATGCACTGCGGAAAAGGCAGCGGGCGGCAAGTCCGCTGCCTCTTCTGCTCAGATGATTGATTACAACAAAGACCTCGCGCGGGCCGAAAGAGACGACAGATACCGCACGACCTATGAGATCTTCGTCTATTCCTTCTGCGATTCGAACGGAGACGGGATCGGAGACCTCAACGGGATCCGCTCGAAGCTCGATTACATCGGGGACCTCGGATTTGACGCGCTGTGGCTCACGCCGGTGCATCCGTCGTCGACGTACCACAAGTATGACGTGGATGACTATTACGCGATCGATCCGAAGTTCGGCACGATGGAGGATTACGAGGCCCTCCTGCGGGAGTGCCATGAGCGCGGCATGCGCGTGTATCTGGATCTCGTGCTGAACCATACCTCGTCAAATCACGCCTGGTTCAGGGCGGCGGCGGATTACCTGCGTTCGCTTCCCTCCGGCGGGGAGCCGGACGCTTCCGCCTGCAAATATCTCGACTATTATCATTTTCAGCGGGGACCGGCGGACGGCTTTGCACCCCTCGATGGGACCGAGTGGTACTACGAGGCGAGATTCTGGTCGGAAATGCCGGATCTGAACCTTGACAGCGAGGCCGTGAGAAGCGAGATCCGCGACGTCATGGCCTTCTGGCTCGGCAAGGGCGTCGACGGCTTCCGTCTGGATGCGGTCACTTCCTATTACACCGGGGAACCGGCGGCAAATGCCGAATTCCTGCGGTTCGTGACGGAAACCGGGCGCAGCATCGATCCGGACTGCTATTTTGTCGGCGAGGCCTGGACCGACCGCGCCTCGATCGCGGAGCTCTATTCCAGCGGGATCGATTCTCTCTT
>CACZBB010000158.1 GCA_902779245.1 uncultured Lachnospiraceae bacterium
GATCACCTCACGGGGCGTGATGTTCTGGTCCGCACCGATCCGCCCGTATTCCAGCCGGATGAGTCCCACCAGGTCTTCCGTTCCGATGCGCCTCGCATAGCCGTAGAGATCCGCGTGCATATCTGAGAGTTTCTCACACAGCACCAGCATCTCCTCCGGCGTCAGCGGCTCCAGACGAATAACCGGCGCCAGCAGGTCCCGCGCGCCGGGTCTGGAGAACTTCCCTTCCGCCAGCCGGGACCGGAGCGCCTCATAGCTGTAGACGCCGCGCCGCCGGTCCTCGACTGCCTGGGGCGTCGCCCCCATGAGGATCCCGAGATACCGGGCTTTTCCCTGCAGGGTGTCGTTGTACATCGTCAGCATCTTCTCGTAGTTATACTGCCTGGTGACCGTGTTCGGGATCTTGTAGAGATTGACCAGCTCGTCGATCATGAGCATCATGCCGGTGTAGCCCGCGAGGCGGAAGAAGACCGCGAAAAGCTTCAGGTACTCGTACCAGTCATCGTCCGTGATGATGATGTTCACGCCGAGCTCCCCCCGCGCCTCGGATTTCGTCGCGTACTCCCCGCGGAACCAGCGCACGACCTTTCCCTTCATCGCGTCGTCGCCGCTCACATAGGCCTGATAATAGGCCGTAAGGAGCCTGGCAAATTCAAACCCGTGGACGAGCTCGCTGATGGCGGAGGTCACGGCATAGATCTTCCGCTCGGTCGCCGCCGCGAGCGCCGGATCTCCCGGCAAATGCCCGGTTTCCAGGGCGGCCTCGCTCTGGACGCGGCTGATCCAGCGGTCCAGCACCAGCGTCAGCGCCCCGCCCTCCGGCCGGGTCTTTGTCGAGAGGTTCCCGATCAGCTCCCGGTACGTGGCGAGCCCCTGGCCGCGCGTACCCTGCAGCCGCCGCTCCGGGGAAAGGTCCGCGTCCGCCACGATAAAGCCCCGGTCCATCACGTAGTTCCGGATGGTCTGCAGAAGGAAGCTCTTGCCGGAGCCGTAGCGCCCCACAATAAAACGGAAGGACGCGCCGCCCTCCGCGATGATCTCGACATCCCGAAGCAGCGCCTCGATCTCGCTCTTCCGCCCGACCGTGATATAGGGCAGGCCGATGCGCGGCACCACGCCGCCCTTCAGCGAGTTCAGCACCGTCTGGGATATGCGTCTTGGGATTTTCGGATTTTCCGCCATGTCCGATACTCCTTCCCTGCCGCCTCTTTATGAAGCCGGGCGTCAAAACCGTGATTAACCCATCTTTCTGAAGCAAAGGGCTCAAACACAAATCGTTACGGTTCACTCAAAAAATTAACCCTTTTCTTCCGTAGAAAGCATGACACATCTTTATACATAAGTCAAGCCCGCGCCGGACATTTCCTGACCGGCACGGGCTTATCGGTTGTTTCTGTTCTCACCTGCTCTATCGTTCAAAAACAGGCAGGAGTCAGCAGGTAACAGGGATGTCATTCTGAGGCCGTCAGGCCGAAGAATCTTGTCAAAAGCAGACACCTTGACATGATTTAGACGAGATCACAGCTCGTTCACCGCGCCGACGAAGAGCGGGACGTTGGTATCGCTCTCGATCATGTACAGGAACGGGCGGTCAAGAGTGAAATCCACCTCATCCCCGATGAACATACTGGTTGCCGAAACACCGTATACCGTGAAGGCCGCCGCCTCGACACCGTGCTCGTCGACCGTCACCCTCGCGTCATGCATCGCCTTGCTGACAAAGTAGGAGGCTCCGTCCTTTTCGAGGGGCGAGAAATCCGCTTTGTTCTGGTCAAAGGCATCGGCGACACCCATGGCGGTCAGGATATTTTTAAGATCATACTCGGCCGTGACGTCGAACTTCGGGATCGACTCATGCACCAGGGCTTCTTTCCTGTTCTCCCAGCTCTTCGCCCCGCCGGAGAGGAAGCGTCCGGCCTCCTCATCCTCCAGCAGCTCCTCCGGAGCCACGCCTTCCTTCGGAAGAACGAAGTACATGCCGCCGCCCGAGACAAAGTCTCTGTAGATGGCCGTGAATTTTTCTCCTTCATAGACGGCTTTGTGCTTTGAGGCGTGCATGAAGGGCGTTACCGTATCTGAAGCCTTCCCGTGGAAGGTCGCGTCTTCGGTCGATTCTTCATAGAATTCATCCTGCCAGACGGTGCGCAGATAGATCGTCGCCGCCAGGACCATCGCCAGATCCGGGTCGTCGAATTTCAGGCCGTTGACCTGATCCTTCAGAAGTCCGCCCGTCTTCTCGTTCAGCCAGTCGCGGAGCGCCTGATCGAGCCGGCCGTCGCCGAACTCCCCGCGGAACACGGAAGCGAAATATCTCTCGGCCGTCTTTTTGACGGTATCTTCATTAAACGGATATTTGTTGGAGAGCCACATCGAGCTTCCAAGATCCACGGTCTGGGCATCATCTCCGCGCCGCACAGCCTGCGCGAGAGCATTTGCCGACTTATAAAGGTCATCCAGAGAGCCCGCATGCGCCGTTTTCAGAATCTGCGCCCTCGTCTCGCCATCCGTGACCTCGGCCAGCATGCCCAGCGAGAGATAAATGTTGAGCGGGGAGAACGCGGGATTGTCCACCGCCGGGTCGCTGAGCATCTGACGGGAAAGGTCCAGCAGGAAATCCGTATAGCCTTTGTTCTTTTCCGCCGCTTGCCGCTCGCGCTCCGTCTTCGCCGCGTCCCAGGCCTTGCTGTCCTTATCGAAGCCCGCGTCATCAAAATCCCCCGTCGCTTCATTAAAATACTTGTCGCTCACGGGGAAAATGCCTTTTACCGGCAGATCCGCCGCGGCTACCAGAAGCTTTCCGTCATCGGCCGGCGAACTCTGGGTTTCGCCCGAGGATACCGGCGGCTTTCCGCCGCAGCCCGCCAGCAGGCCTGCCGTAAGAACCCCCGCCATAACTGTTCCCAAAATCCTTTTTCCTATTTTCATATTTTTCTCCTTCCGTCGCATTTACGGCGTATTTATCTGTTAAGTGTCAAATGCAGGGCCTTTTGTTGCAGGGAGTCTGTTTTTTTCGTCGTGATTCTCCTGCCGGCAGGACACCTGCCCTGTTACTGGTTCACACCCAGTGTCATTATCTTAAGGATCTCAAACGATGGAATTGTCTTTATATAAGATTCTTCGTCACTTTTCATCATTCCTTATCGCCGCAGGCGAATCGATTCTGGGATGTCCGAAGGACGCGTTCCTCAGAATGACAGAAACCGCGCTTAAGTAAATGACATTGGATTATACCCCCGAATATTGGTGGTCTTATCCGAAACTCAAAGAATTTCATCCCGGACACTAACTTTTGCGGAAGAACCGATTTAGACGAGATCCTTCGCCCGGAATGACAGGCCGGGCTTTGCGCGGTGGCTGATCATAGCATCCTGTGAGCTTTCAATTACAGCTTGTTTACGGCTCCGACGAAGAGCGGGATACCGGTATCGCCCTCGACCACGTAGAGGAAGGGACGATCCAGGGTAAAGTCGACCTCCTCATCCGGCAGCGCGGCGCCCTCCGCCAGCATGTACACCGTGAACGCGGCCGCCTCGACGCCGTGCTCATTGACCTTGACCCGCGCGTCGTGCATCGCCTTGTTCACGAAAAGGGGCGTCCCGTCCGTCGTCAGCGAAGAAAAATTCGCCTTGTTCGAATCAAAGGCATCCACGATGCCCATTTGCCGGAGGATCTCTATCAGATCATATTCCGACGTAACGTCGTACTTCGGCATTGACAGATGCACGAGCGCGTTTTTGGTGTTTTTCCAGCTTGCGGCCTCCCCGGTGATAAAGCGCTTTGCCTCCGCGTCATCGAGGAGCTCCTCCGGACTTACGCCCTCGTTCGGAAGGATCAGATACATCCCGCCGCCCGAGACAAATTCCTTCCGGATCGCCGAAAACTTTCCGCCATAGTAAACCGTTCCCATATCGCTCTTTTTCATGAAGGGAACTTCCTTGTCGCCGGCCTTCCCGTGGAAGACCGCGTCCTCGGTATCCTTCTCGCTGAACTCATCCGCCCATACGGCCTTGAGGTAGATCGTCGCCGCCAGCACCATGGCAAGGTTCGGGTCGTCGAATTTCAGGTCATTAACCTGATTGCGGAGCAGGCCGCCGGTCTTCTCGTTGAGCCAGTCACGGAGCGCCTGATCCATCGCTTCCGTGCCGAACTTTCCATGATAGATCGAAGAAAAATACCTTTCGGCGGTCTTTTTCACCACGGCCTCGCTGAACGGGATCCTGTCGGCAAGCCACAGCGACCCGCCGAGCGTCACGGTCTGCGCGTCGTCCTCCCGGCGCGCCGCCCGGGCCAGGGCATTGGCCGTTTCATAGAGGCCGTCCAGAGATCCCGCATGGGCCGCCTTCAGGATCTGCGCCCTCGTTTCGCCCTCGGAGACCTCCGCAAGCATGCCGAGCGAGATGTAAATGTTCAGCGGCGAGAATGCCGGGTTGTCGATGCTTTTGTCCGCAAGCATAAGCTTCGAAAGGTCGGTCAGGAAATCGTTATAGCCGTTTTTTGCCGCCGCCGCGAGGGCTTCCCGTTCGCTGCGCGCCGCGTTCCAGACCTCGCTGTCCTTCTTGTACTGCTCACGGTCATATTCGCCCGACTTCCTGTCAAAATACTGGTCGCTCACCGGGAACTTTGCCTTCGCCGGAAGCTCCGCTGAGGCCAGAAGAAGCTTCCCGTCCCCCGTCGTACCGGTACCGGACGGGGATGCCGCCGATGAGGCTGTATTCGCTGATGCTGTATTCGATACGCCTGTCTGTGATGATGCATTTCCGCCGCAGCCCGCGAGAGAAGCTGCCGCCATCGCGCCGGCAAGAACCGCCGCGAGAATCCGTTTTCTCGTTTTCATATCTTTTAACCTCCTTGTTCTCATTTTTTCCGGTATCTTTGCGGGAACCGGATCGCTGTGCTTTGCTGCCGCTCTTTTCGGCTTCTCTTTCCTGTAAAGTGTCAAATGCGGGCTCTTTTGTTGCAAGGGCCCGCATTTTTATTCCATATTTCATTTTACGAGATTTCCTTAACGGTCGCCTCGGGCTCGATGT
>CACZBB010000159.1 GCA_902779245.1 uncultured Lachnospiraceae bacterium
TACGGCTTCTGCAGACTCGCGAGACCGTTGATCCACATTTTGCTCGGAGAGAAGGTGTGGCACCAGGTGATGATGCCGGCGCAGGCTTCGCAGTAATTGGCTTCCCGGATGACATCGGAGATCTCCTTGTTGGTCTTTGCGGTTACTTTGTAGACCAGCGGGTAAGGCAGGACCTTTGAGAGAACTTCGGCCATCTCTCTGGCGCGGACGTCCACGGTTTTCAGGACATCCGGGCCGTACAGAAACTGACTGCCGACGATAAACCAGAATTCGCGCTTTTTCATGAAAAACCTCCTTATTAAAATGAAAGGAATGGGGGGCGACGAAGCATCGGCCCGGCGGTTAAGGGTTTTTAAGGACACTGCTATTATAACATAAACAGGGAGCTTATACTTTTCTGTTTGAGATAATTTATGCTCAACTCAGGGCTGAGCGTTATTTCCCGCCGCTTCTCCTTGACACATACTGCGGCAAAAAGTAAACTGTACTTAAAATTTCAGGTAAGGAGAAGCAATGAAAAAATTTATACGGAATCTTGAAAATCAATATCTTGTTGCCGCGATCCTGATCATCGGCATCCTGATGGTGCTTTTTCCCGTCCGTCTCGCGGCAGCCTTTCCCTGGGCTTTGGGGATTGCGTTGATCGTGCGGGCGGTGGCCGTGATCTTCCTTTTTCTGAAATACGGGGAGGAGAAAAAGGGCCCCGGCAGGGTTCTTTTGTACTTTATCCTGGGCTTTACCTTCCTTATGCACAGCACGGAGGCGACGGGAATCATCGGCATCATCTGGGCGGCCTACACGCTGGTGGAGGTGGCAAACGAGATCGATGAAATGTGGCATGAAAAGCGTTTTTCCGTTCTGTATCTGCTCACGGCCGCGGCCTCTATCGTGCTTTCCGTCCTTCTGCTTCTGAACCCCTTCGAGCACTTTGCCGTCCATATCCGCGTGTTTGGGATGGAGGTTATCTTTTACTCGCTGTCGAGGATCGCGGCAATACTAAAAATGAGAAAACTGTGAAAAAGCGTGACCTTGTTGCCCTTCAACCGGGGATGTGTTATACTTCCACTGAACTCCGGTTTCCGGAGGAAAATCAAATATTGAATTAAAATAAATATCTTCCGTTAATGTGTGTTTTGCAGCGGGCAAAATGCCAGCGTTGCGGTTCACGGGGTGTACGGCAACGCCGCCTGTAAGAAGGAGGACTTTGCGCTATGAAGAAAAAGAAAAAGAAATGGAAGCAGAGACATCGCGGCTTTGAACGTGCCGTGAGCATGAAGGTGCGCAGGATTTACGTGGAGAAGAAGCCGGAATATGCCGTGCAGGCGAAGGCGCTTCTCCATGAGGCGAAGACCTCCCTCGGGCTTGCCGGGCTCGAGGATGTGCGCGTGTTCATCCGCTATGACGTGGAAAATATCAGTCCGGCGGCCTATCAGAAGGCTCTTCGGACCGTGTTCTCGGAGCCGCCGGTGGACGATTTCTATGAGGAGGATCTTCCGAGGGAGAAGCGGCCGCATCGCGTCTTTTCCGTGGAGTATCTGCCGGGCCAGTTCGACCAGCGGGCGGACTCCGCGGAGCAGTGCATCCAGCTCCTTGATGAGAAGGAGAACCCGACGGTCCACTCCGCGACCACCTATATGGTCATCGGAAAGCTCACGGACGAGGAATTTGCCCGGTTTTCGGCCGACTGCGTGAACCCGGTCGACTCCCGGATCACCGGTGAGAAAAAACCGAGGACCCTTACGGCGGTCTACCCGGAGCCGGCCGACGTGGAAATCTTTACCGGGTTCACGACATTTGACGAGGAAGCGCTTAAAGAGCTTTACGCGTCTTTGGGGCTCGCGATGACCTTCAGGGATTTCCTCTGCATCCGCGATTATTTCCGCGATGAGGAGCGGCGCGACCCGACGATCACGGAAGTGCGCATGCTGGACACCTACTGGTCCGACCACTGCCGTCACACGACCTTCCTGACCGAGCTGACCGATGTCTCCTTCGGGGACGGAGAGATGCGCGCCCCGATGGAGGCGAGCTTCAAGAAGTACCTGGCCGACCGCGACGAGCTTTATAAGGGGCGGAGCGACAAGTTCGTCTGTCTCATGGATATGGCCCTGCTCGCGGCGAAGAAGCTGAAGGCCGAGGGGAAGCTTGATGACCAGGAGGAGAGCGACGAGATCAACGCCTGCTCCATCGTTGTCCCGGTCGACGTGGACGGCACGACGGAGCCCTGGCTCATCAATTTTAAAAATGAGACGCATAACCATCCGACGGAGATCGAGCCCTTCGGCGGCGCGGCGACGTGTCTTGGCGGCGCGATCCGCGATCCGCTTTCCGGACGGACCTATGTTTACCAGGCGATGCGCGTCACCGGCGCGGCAGACCCGACCGTCCCGCAGTCCGAGACCTTAAAGGGCAAGCTTTCCCAGAAAAAGCTCGTCCGCGGCGCGGCGAAGGGCTACAGCTCCTACGGCAACCAGATCGGCCTCGCGACGGGGCTTGTCAAGGAGATCTACCATCCGGATTATGTGGCGAAGCGCATGGAGATCGGCGCGGTCATCGCGGCGGCCCCGCAGTCGGCGGTGCAGCGGCTGACCTCGGATCCCGGGGACGTGATCATTCTCCTCGGCGGCCGGACGGGCCGTGACGGCATCGGCGGCGCGACCGGCTCCTCGAAGGTGCACACGGAAGCGTCCACGGTGACCTGCGGCGCGGAGGTGCAGAAAGGAAATGCGCCCACGGAGCGGAAGCTTCAGCGCCTGTTCCGCCGCCGCGAAGCGGCCCGGCTCATCAAGAAGTGCAACGATTTCGGCGCGGGCGGTGTGTCCGTGGCGATCGGCGAGCTGGCGGCGGGCCTGGATATTGACCTGGACAAGGTTCCGAAGAAATACGCCGGCCTCGACGGCACCGAGATCGCGATCTCGGAGTCTCAGGAGCGCATGGCGGTGGTCGTGGATCCGAAGGACGTCGACGAGTTCCTGCGGTACGCGGGCGAGGAGAACCTGGAGGCGACGACGGTCGCCGTGGTCACGGAGGAGCCCCGCCTTGTCATGCACTGGCGTGGAAAGACCATCGTGGACGTCTCCCGCGCGTTCCTGGATACCAATGGCGCGCACCAGGAGTGCAGCGTGAAGGTTGACGTTCCCGACGCGCCGAAGTCCTGGGGGATCCTCGGCGGCTTCGGCCTTGAGAACCCGGAATTCGTTCCCTACGGCCGGGCGGCCGCCGCGGACCCGGCAAATGCGCAGGATACAGCCGCAGACACGGTTTCCCGCGGGGAAAAGCAAGCCGGGGTCCGTGTCCCGACCGACGTGAACGACGCGGAGGGGATCCGGGCGGCCTTCCTCGCGACGCTCTCGGACCTCAACGTCTGCTCCCAGAAGGGGCTGGTGGAGATGTTCGACAGCTCCATTGGCGCCGCGACGGTCACGATGCCCTACGGCGGAAAATATCAGCTCTCCGAGACTCAGACGATGGCCGCGAAGGTACCGGTTCCGGGCGGAAAAACCGAGACTGTGACGCTCATGAGCTACGGCTTCGACCCGTATCTTTCGTCCTGGAGCCCGTATCACGGGTCCGTCTGGGCCGTCACCGAGTCCATGTCGAAGATCGCGGCGGCCGGCGGCGACATTTCGAAGATCCGCTTCACCTTCCAGGAGTATTTCCGCAGAATGAGCGAGGCTCCGGAGCGCTGGAGCCAGCCCTTCGCCGCGCTTCTTGGCGCGTACGAGGCGCAGGTGAGCTACGGGCTTCCGTCCATCGGCGGCAAGGATTCCATGTCCGGCACCTTTGAGCACATCGACGTGCCGCCGACGCTGGTTTCCTTCGCGGTGGATGTGGCGAAGGAGGCGGAGATTATCACGCCGGAGTTGAAGGCGGCGGGCGATAAGCTGGTCTGGATCCGGCTGCCCAGGGATGCCTACGGGCTTCCGGTGTATGCCGAGGTCCTTAAGACCTATCAGAAGCTGCAGGCCGACGAGCGGGCGGGGCGCGTTAGCGCGGCCTTCGCCCTCGGACGGCACGGTCTTGCCGAGGCCGCGGCGAAGATGGCCTTCGGCAACCGCCTTGGCGTCAGCATGGCCCATGACCTTGACCCGAGAGAGTTCTTTATGCCGGCCTACGGGGATCTGCTCCTCGAGGTCCCGGCGGAGGAGGTCGGGAGACTGGCTTCCTCGTACCGCGTGATCGGCGAGGTCACGGCCGACGCCGGCTTTGTCTATGGCGAGGCCAGGGTTTCTCTGGACGAGGCGGTCCGCGCCTGGAGCCGGACGCTGGAGAAGGTCTTCCGCCCGGTGGTCAGCGAGGACGAGTCCTCCGAGGAGCGCCCGGCGTACCATGCGGAGAACATTTATATATGTAAGAACAGGGTCGCGAAGCCGCATGTCTTCATCCCGGTCTTCCCCGGCACCAACTGCGAATACGACTCTGAGCGGGCATTTGTCGATGCGGGGGCGACGGTGACGGCGACCGTTTTCCGGAATCTCTCCGCCGAAGACATCCGCGGCTCCGTGGATGCATTTGTCCGAGAGATCGAAAAAGCCCAGATCATCATGTTCCCGGGCGGCTTTTCGGCCGGCGACGAGCCGGACGGCTCCGCGAAGTTCTTCGCGACGGCCTTCCAGAACGAGAAGCTGAAGGAAGCGGTCACGAAGCTCCTTAAGGAGCGCGACGGTCTTGCCCTGGGTGTCTGCAACGGCTTCCAGGCGCTCATCAAGCTCGGACTCGTGCCCTTCGGCGAGATCGTGGGCCAGACCCCGGATTCGCCGACGCTGACCTTCAACACCATCGGACGCCACATTTCAAAGATCGCCTATACGAAGGTCGTCAGCGACAAGTCGCCGTGGCTTAGGGAAGCGACGCTGGGCGGCGTGTACGCGGCGCCGGCCTCCCACGGCGAGGGGCGGTTCGTGGCTCCGAGGGAATGGATCGACCGGCTCTTCGAGAACGGACAGGTCGCGACGCAGTACTGCGATCCTGACGGAAATGTCTTTAGCGGGGATCACTGGAACATCAACGG
>CACZBB010000160.1 GCA_902779245.1 uncultured Lachnospiraceae bacterium
CATTTTAAGTACCTCCCGTGTTATTATTTTTGTGGTTTGCAGACCCACTGTATTGTAACACGGGAGTATTGCTTTAATCTAAAGATCTTCCCTCCCCCTGCAGAGCAGGGGGTTTATTTTCCTGTTACACAAAAAACGCTGCCATCTTCACCGAAAAGGTGCAGATGGCAGCGCAGAAACATCAGGCGCAGCATGCAGTTGCCGGTTTCCCGGCCGTGATCGCTCAGGCGACCTTAATAACGATAATCACGGTCTTTACGGAGGAGGCCTTGTACGTGTCGTTGCCGGTTGCCTTGGTGCTGACCTTGACCTTGTAGGTGCCCTTCTTCAGCCCTTTCCCCACGGTAACCTTTCCCGTGCTCCGATCAATGCTGATTTTTTCATTTCCGGCTTTCTTAACGTAGATCATCTTGCCCTGCCCCTTCTTCGTGAACTCGATCACCTTCGTGACGGCCAGCGTCAGGGACTTCGTTTTCAGCGTATCGTATTTGACCGTGGCGGTCTTTGCCTTGATGGACAGCGGATTCGTTTTTTTGACAAGCTTTGGGATCTCGGCTGCGGATCCTTCCTTTATGCTGCCGCATACGGTACAATGGATCGACTTTGAGCCGGCGGAGGTGTAGGTCGCGGCTTTGTCGACCGTGTAGTCGGTATCCCAGGTATGAGTCGGCTTAAATCCGCCGTACAGAACGAGGTCCGCGGTGATCGCCGTATCAAAAGCGTACAGCTTCGTGCATTTTTTATTGGTGTACCAACCGCTGAAAGCTTCACATGTGCCGAGAGTCACTTCCGGGGCGGAGACCGTCTGCCCTTTGCGGACCGTCACGATGCGATCCTCCGCGCCGCTCTGCATTTTGAAGGTCACATCGTATGTCCGGTATTTTGCGGTGATCGGGACCCAATCGGATTTGATTCCGTCAACGCACGCGCGGACATGATAGGTTCCCGGCTTTGTGAAGGAAACCTTATTGCCATCCAGAAGGATGTTTTTCTTTTCTTTCTTCTCCCAGGTCACCTCCGCGTCGATCTCTACGCCCGTAGAATCGCTGACAAATGCATACAGCTTTTCGTCCGCGTCGAGTTCTTCCGGTTCCTCGCCGACAAATCCCTCGTAGTTTCCGGACACGGAAACCGAACGGGTATCGGTTACGGTTACCCGGACAACGGCCGTCGCTTTCAGCTCACTGTTCTTTGTAAAGTAGTCCGGATTTACGGAGGTGTTGTAAACGTCCTCGTTGATATAATACTTCAGGTAGCAGGTGCCGGGCCGGACCGCCTTGATGAGCGAATATCCGGAAACCTTGTCTTTTTCGACCACGACCGGCGCGTCGCTCCCGGTCCATTCCTCCCCGCTTCCGTCAACGACCTTCCAGCCGCCCTGATACTTGTTAAAGCCATAATATGGAGAATTATACTGGTTAGAAGCGGAAAGCGAGAAGTAGTTGGCGTAGGTGTAGTCTCCGACCGGCATCTTCATGGACAGATAATTATAGTTGTTGTAGGAGCCATAGTCTTCATAGCGGGGAAGATTCAGCGAATCAACCCCGATTTTCGCCAGCGGGTAGATCGGCATGATGCCGTCGATCTCACCGGAGACCATCGTCAGCCTGGTCCGGAATTCCGCGCCTGTCGGCGCCATCGGGACATATCCGGCGGCCTTCCGGATAGCTTCCTCGATATGCGTGTCGGTCTCTCCGTTTCCGTCAAAGGCCGTGACATAGTACCACAGGATGCCGTCGCTGTCCGCGTAACCGTGCTCGCCGTTCCATTCCTCGAAGCGGTTGCCCAGGGCGGTTCTCGCGCTGTTTTCGAAGTTAAAGACCAGCGGAGAGCCATTGAACGTGTGGATACCGTTCGGATCATAGATGACAATGGTCGCGTCAAAGGTGATGCCGACCGGGCAGTTGTAGCGGATCAGCTTTTCCGCCTCGGTCGTCTTCTGCGTCATCATGACATTGGTAAATGGCGGCAGCGATATGGAGAGGGACTGTTCGAACCCGTTGCTCTCCGATTCCGATTCCGACTTTGACCATCCCTTCTGAACAGCCTGTGAAGCCGTGAAGGAAAGATCCACGCTCAGCTCGTTAAAAAAGCCGGAGCCGAATTTATTGCCGACTTTGATCCCTTCCTGATAGGTGTAGGTCTTCGAGCCGCTGACGGAGCTGGACAGGGAAGCCGAGTAGCTGTTGCTGATCTTCTGAGAGCCGGTCGCGGTCGTGCCGGTATTGTTCCGCACCGAGGAAGCCGCCGCTTTTGAATAATTCGTCGTTTCGTTCAAAATGGTCGTTACGTAGTTGTTTCCGACATCCTCCGGAAACAGCGCGACGATCCTGAAGTTCGAAAAGTACACGGCAGCGACCCGGAAATCGGAGGAGGACTTGTAGGACTTTAAAGCCGCGGCGACAACCGTATGCTTTTCGTCGCGGTCCTTGAAATGGCCGGTCTTGGCCGGATCCTTAGTGATCCCCGCGACACGGTAGACATACTGCTCCGCGCTTTTGAGCGACGCCATGTCGTCGGACCGCATGCCGCTCGTCGGATAACGGCTGATATTGATGTACTCATTGCCGATGTTGTAGGACTGAGACTGCGAGCTCTGGCACGCGCCCAGGTCGATCGCCACGGCGAATCGTCCGTCCTCTAAATACCCGCCCTTGCCCTGCATCAGCCCGGCGGCCGCCTCCAGCCAGAGGTCGGCCGTGGAACGGTTGTATTCCTTCCAGGCGAGCACGCTGCTGCCGTTTCCGAGCACCTCCTTCAGATACTGATTGGCGTTGCTGGAGAAGCTGTTCGAACCGGTGTTGTAATACGTGACCCCGTCGATCGTATAGATGTCCTGAATCGCGCTGGGCTCATCGGCCGCGTAGGATGTCTGCATACTCGCGGCCAGCATGGCACATACCACCATCACGGCCGTGATGACGGTCAGAATCATCTTCTTCATATTCCATTTCCTCCCTGACGCTTTACTTATTCGCCGGTTCCCATTTGCAGCGGACAGGAGAGACGATCTCGCCCGATTTTTTAAGCTCGGCAAAAACCTTGTCCACGACCTTCCGGTCAAGCCCGGACAGCTCCGCCACCTTGCCCGCGTTCAGCGGAACCCCGGCCTCTTTCATGACCTGCAGAACCTTTTCTTTGTCTTCCATAGCAAAACTCCTTTCTGATGAAAATCATCGGCAGCAAGCACAATGCCTGCATTTTGCCGGCTGCCCGGCGCCGGACGCACGCCGCGAAGCGACAGGGTTCCTTTGCGCGTCCGTGTGCAGCGGTTAATGAGCATGAATGTAATTATGCGGCTCCCTGGCAATAATATAACATAAAATGGCTCTGATGTGAGAAAAGAAATGAATTTGCTGCGGGATCTGTCGTTCCGCGCCGTGGACGGGAATCCGGAGGAAAGTTATTAAAAGTTAATGAAAATATTTCCGGCAGACATTTTATTATTAGGACATTTGACAAAAGTATGTTATAATCATCATAGATTGCGTAGGAAAGCGCTTTTCGGCCGGTTCCGCAGGCTGATGCCATGGACGAAGGGATTGTTCCGGGCTTGCGCTTGAGTAATACTTAAAAGGAGGAAGCAAAAAATGTTTAAGCCTGTAGTGCTGGTGGTGATGGATGGTGTCGGCGAGACGCCGGAGACCCTCGGAAATATGGTCCTTCGGGCCAATACGCCCACCCTTGACGAGCTCAAGGCCAACAATCCGTGGCAGAAGATCAAGGCCCACGGCGGCGCGGTCGGCCTTCCGAGCGACGACGACATGGGCAACAGCGAGGTCGGTCACAACGCCCTCGGCTGCGGACAGATCTATTCGCAGGGCGCAAAGCTCGTCAACGAGTCCATCGAGTCGGGCTCCATTTACCAGAGCGCGACCTGGAAGGACCTGGTCGGCACGGTCGCGGCCAATGGCGGCGCGCTGCATTTTATCGGTCTTCTGTCGGACGGCAACGTCCACTCCAATATCAGCCATCTTCTGGCCATGCTGAAAGAGGCGAAGGCGGAGGGCGTGAAGAAGGTCCGCGTGCATACGCTTCTCGACGGCCGCGACGTGCCGGCGACGAGTGCTCTTGAGTACATCGATATGCTTGAGAAAACGCTGGCCGAGCTTAATGACGACAGCTTCGACGGCCGCATCGCCTCCGGCGGCGGACGCATGAAGGTCACGATGGACCGCTATCAGGCGAACTGGGCGATGGTCAAGGCCGGCTGGGATCTCCATGTCCACGGCGAGGGCCGGCAGTTTGCCAATGCTACCGAGGCGATCGAGACCCTCCGCAAGGAGACCGGCGCGATCGACCAGGATCTCGGCTCCTTCGTCATCGCCGAGAACGGCCAGCCCGTCGGCGCGATGCAGGACGGCGACAGCGTGATCCTCTTCAACTTCCGCGGCGACCGCGCCCTGGAGATCTCCATGGCGTTCGACGGCGACGCGTCCTTCGACAAGTTCGACCGCGGTGCGATCCCGGCCGTGAAGTACGCCGGCATGCTTGAGTACGACGGCGACCTTCATATCCCGGCCCATTATCTTGTGAACCCGCCGAAGATCAAGGATACGCTGACCGAGCTCCTTGTCGCGCAGGGCATCAAGGAATACGCCGTGTCCGAGACGCAGAAGTATGGCCATGTGACCTATTTCTGGAACGGCAACCGCTCCGGCAAGGTCTCCGAGGAGCTGGAAGACTACTTCGAGATCCCCAGCGACGTCCGCTCCTTCGACGAGTGCCCGTGGATGAAGGCGACCGAGGTTGCCGACGCGGTCATCGGCGCGATCGAGAGCAAGCAGTACGGCTTCATCCGCTGCAACTTCCCGAACGGCGACATGGTCGGCCACACCGGCAACCTTGACGCAACCGAGATCGCGGTGGAGAGCGTTGACCTTCAGCTCGCGCGCATCAAGAAGGTCTGCGACGACTATAACTGCATCCTGGTGGTTACGGCCGACCACGGCAATTCCGACCAGATGCTTGAGAAGAACAAGAAGGGGAACGTTGAAGTCC
>CACZBB010000161.1 GCA_902779245.1 uncultured Lachnospiraceae bacterium
GTGGGATAATCAGACAATGCGTTGACCAAAAAAGCATAAAAAGACAGGAGGCAGGATGAGCTACTTTACTTTAAAAAATGGCGAAAAGCTTTACTATCTGGATACCGGCCGCGGCGAACAGACCATCGTTATGCTGCACGGCTGGACGAGCTCCCACGAGGTTTTCGCCCCCGCCGTTCCCGAAATCAGCAAAAAAGCCCGCGTGATCACCTACGATCATCGCGGACACAGCGGCAGCAAGGACGCAAACCGTGAAATGGTAACGCTGGATACGCTCACCAGCGACCTCAACGAACTGATCCTTGGGCTTGGTCTTTCGGAGATCACGCTCCTCGGCTGGTCCATGGGCGGCGCGACCGTGATGAATTACACAGCGCTTTACGGCTGCGAAAAGCTTCGCCAGGTGGTTCTGTGCGATATAACCCCGAAGCAGCTCAACGATGACGAGTGGAAGCTGGGGCTTTATCAGGGCAAATATACAAAAGAAAACCAGGCGGCCGAAGCAAAAAAGGATTTTTACGCTCTTTATAAAGAGTTCGCCATCGGGGCGATCCCAAAGCTCCGCAAGGTTCCCGGCTTCCTTCTGAAAAAGCCGCTGACGGAAAGGCTGAACGCCTGTGACGAAAGCGTCCTGATCTCTCTCGCCAAGTCCATGAAGGAAAAGGATTTCAGAGACCAGATCGGAAAGATCACCGTTCCGGTGACCTACTTCTACGCCGTCCCGGGCTCCCTCTTCTCTCCGGAGCTTGCCGGCTGGTATGAGGCGAATGTCCGGACACCGTTCAGGGCCGTTCCCTTCGAGGACAGCACCCACATGCTCATCACCGACCACCCGGAAAAATTCGCGGAGGAAGTCCTGAAGGTCCTCGCCCGCTG
This sequence comes from uncultured Lachnospiraceae bacterium, assembly GCA_902779245.1. Lineage (GTDB taxonomy): Bacteria > Bacillota > Clostridia > Lachnospirales > Lachnospiraceae > Chordicoccus. The sequence continues at coordinate 877 of CACZBB010000161.1, forward strand.
AAGTTTCCCGATTATTAAGTTCACAAACAGCTTTTTCTGGGGTATAATAGAAGCAGATTACTAACTCCGCTCTGCGAAAAGGGGGAATGAAAGAATGGAAAATCAGAAAAGAAGACTGGTCACGAGAAGCGACTTTGACGGTCTGGCCTGTGCCATGATGCTGAAGGAACTGGATCTGATCGATGAAATAAAATTTGTCCATCCGAAGGATGTTCAGGACGGCATCATCGAGCTCTCGGCCAATGACATTACGACGAACCTGCCCTACGATCCGCGGGTTTCGATTGCCTTTGACCATCACGAGTCTGAGGTCGACCGTCTGAAAGCCAGGGAAACCAATGGCAAGCTGATCATTGATCCGAACGCGAGAAGCGCGGCCCGCGTCGTCTATGATTATTATGGGGGCAAGGAAACCTTCCACCGTATTTCCGACGATCTGATGGCCGCCGTGGATAAGGGCGACAGCGCGGATTTCACGCTTGAGGAGATCCTGCACCCGGAGGGCTGGGTGCTCCTGCATTTTTTGATGGACGCCCGAACCGGTCTCGGAAGATTTCATGATTTCCGGATCTCGAATTACGCCCTGATGATGGAGTTGATCAGCTATTGCCTGGATCATACGATCGATGAGATCATGGAGCATCCGGACGTCAAGGAGCGCTGCGTGCTGTATTTCGAGCAGGCGGAGCTTTTCAAAGCCCAGCTTCTGCGCATCGCGAAGGTGTACGACAAGGTGGTCGTGCTGGATCTTCGAAACGAGGATGTGATCTACGCGGGCAACCGTTTCATGGTTTACGCCCTGTTCCCGGAAACGCAGATCTCCATTCATGTGGCCTGGGGCTTCAAGAAGCAGAATACCGCCGTCATGATCGGCAAGTCGATCATCAACAAGGCTTCGCAGGTCGATATCGGCGAGCTCTGTCTTACGTATGGCGGCGGCGGCCATCATAACGCCGGAACCTGCCAGCTGTCCAACGACACCGTGGACGCCCAGCTGCCGGAGATCATCGCCGCGTTAAACAAGTGATTCTTTGTTTCTGGTCACCGTGTGACCAGAAACGATTCTTTCGTTATATGCAAGTCAGGAAAACCGCCCCGTTTCCGGGGCGGCTTTCTTTTTTTCATTTTCCTTTTTATTTCTGCATGCTCAGCAGTCTGTCCTTCAGATCCTTCTCAAGTCCGGCGAGCTCGACCTCGGCCTGCGCCCTCTTTTCGCGTCCCTCCGCCTGGATCTTCGCCACCTCATCGAGGGTCGAAATCAGCGCCTCATTGGTGTGCTTTAAGGTCTCGAGATCAACAATGCCGCGTTCCGACGCCTGCGCCGTCTCGACCGTCGCCATCTTCAGCTTGTCCGCGTTCTCGCGGAGGAGCTTATTGGTCATCTCCGTAACCGCTGCCTGGGCATTTGCCGCCTTCGTCGCGTCCTCAATCCCCAGCGCCAGCACCATCTGGTTCTTCCAGAGCGGGATCGTGTTGACCAGCGTGGACTGGATCTTCTCGACCATCATCGTGTCCGAGCTCTGGATCAGGCGGATCTGCGGCGCGGTCTGGATCGAGATCGTCCGGGTCAGCTCAAGGTCATAAATTTTCTTTTCAAAGCGGTTGATCTGGTCCTCGATATCCTTGACCACCTGGGCGTCCTCCGGCAGGCCTGTCTGCTGAGCCTTCGCGCGGGCCTCCGCCAGCGGTCCCTTCTTCATCTGCTCGATCTTCATCTTGCCGGCCAGAATGTACATCGTCAGCTCTTTATAATAAAGAAGGTTCGAGGCATACATCTTGTCCAGCGTCGCGATATCCTTCATCAGAACGATCTGGTGATCCTTCAGCGCCTTCGCCACCTTCTCCACATTGGCGCTGGCGCTGTCGTACTTATCCTTCAGCTGTTCGCTCTTGCGCTTCTGCTTCTTAAACAGTCCGCCGAAGAAGCCGGTTTCCTTCTCGGCCTCCGGCGAAAAATCCCGGAGCTGGTCCACTACGCCGGTAAGCATCGCGCCGACCTGCCCGAGGTCGCGGGACTTGACGCTCTGCAGCGCGGTATCCGAGAAATCCGACATCTTCTTCTGGGTGCCGGCGCCGTACTGCAGAATCGAGTTGGTGTCCGCCAGGTTGATCTGCTCCGCGAAATCCGCGACCTGCTTCTTCTCGGCCGGCGTCAGGATGCTGTCGTCGATAATGGCTTTCGCCGGCTCCTCCGGCTTCTTCACCTGTTCGACCTCCGCCGCCTCCCCGAAGACGAGCCGCGGAGCCGCCCCGCCGGACGGGGCTTCCTGCACCGCCGCCGGGGCCGGCGCGGCCTGTACCGCCGCTGCCGCTTCCTGCACGGCCGCCGGAGCCTCCTGCACCGCCGCCGCCGCGGACTCCAGCACCTCCGGAGCCGCCTGCGCCGCCGCGGCCAGCTCCTCGTTCATCATCGCCGCCGCCGCGTCGATATCGTTCGCGCCAAATGTCAATTCGATACCCATGGTTGATTCCTCCTGAGAAATGTATTTATAGTTTACGATAGAAATGCGCACCGGGACTTTTATTGCCGGTGATGCGTAATATCCGCATGACGGTTTGCTCAGAAATCCTCTTCGCCTCCGAGCGGCATGGAGACGAACCCGTCGGCATTTTTCTCGCCGAGCCCGTAGATGTCCTCCTCCATATCCTTAAGAAGAGGCCCGTTCTCGATCTGCGCCTGCATTTGCTTCTTTTTGCGCATGGCCGAAAGATCGTCGTCGGCCAGCCCCTCCTGCTTCATCATCGTCTTCATGACGCTGATGTCCGTCGAGACATCCATCGCCGTGTCCGCGAAAAAGCTGTCGAGAAGCTTCTCGAAGGCATCGTTGATGGTGTCCAGGGAGTCGCTGATCTCCGCCTTCGCGCTCCGGATGTTTTCGCCCGGAATATCCTGCTGATCCATGCTCTCGTAGGCCTCCACCAGCTTGATCGTCGTCGGCAGGTAGTAGTCCATGAACATGTTGAGATTTCCGGCGAGGGACGGATCCTTGCGGACCTCCGCGAAGATCCTCGTCACGATCCGCTCCATCCGGTACAATTTGTCGGAGATCCCCTCATCCGGGATCTTGTCATTGGCCTCATGGATCCGCTGGATATAGGCCTCGCCGTTCTTCAGAAGCTCCCGCACCTCCGCCGGGATCGTGTTCTCCTTCGCTTCCTTCTCCGCCGCTTCCCTGCGCATCCTGGCCGCGTTGGCCTCGGTCGCCTGGTACATCCGGTACATTTCATCGGATACGATAAAATGCGTCTCCAGCGTATCGAAATGTCCCTGCTTAAAATATCCGTCGGCCGAGAGGCTCTTCAGGTCGGCTCTCACCTTCTTCTCCGAAAGATGGACGGCGGCCGCCAGATCCGAGACCCTGGCAAATTGCTTTTCCTCCAGAAGCTCACGGTATTTTTCGTAGCGCTCCATCCGGTGCATCCGCTGACTGCCGACGGCGCTCATAAAGCCGAAGGCCAGGCAGGCAACGAGCATGACCAGCGAAAGCGCGCTGAAGGCGGCTCCGAAAAACATGCCGGTCAGGAAGCTGAGCAGCCCGATGGAGCCGGTGACGATTGCGCCGAAGATGCCGATCCCGAACATCGCCTTCGCGCCGCCCGCGTCGGATTTTTTAAAGAGGACGCTCTCAAACCGCGGTCCCCGGCGAACTGCCGGCCGCGGAGCCCCCTGCTCATTCTGACGCGGCGCCCGGTAATTTCCCCGGAATGCGTTTCCCTGCCCTTCCATGTGGCCGCCGTTCATCGGCCGGCCGGCGTTCTGCTCCCTCCAGTTTCCGCGGGGCTTCGGCGGGACCTGCGTCCAGCGCCGCGCGTCCGCGGACTCCGCGTTCCGCATCGGCGCCGTCGCTTTATAGATATCCCGCTGCATATTCGTGAAATCCCGGTTCACAACGCATTTGTTTACGATATGGATCACATCATCAACGGAATGTAAAATATCTTTTTCTTCCATAGCTCTTCCTCAAAGAAACCCAGTTACAAGTCACTCCCGTGCCAAACACTCGCTGTTTGGCACGGGCCAGTGACATAAATCAGCCTGTGTATGAACCATAAAATTATAGTTTGTCGCTG
>CACZBB010000162.1 GCA_902779245.1 uncultured Lachnospiraceae bacterium
ACTCCCGTGCCAAACACTCGCCCTAAAGGACTAGCTGCGCGTCGCTGTTTGGCACGGGTCCGTGACATAAATCAGCCTGTGTATGAACCATAAAATTATCGTTTGTCGCGGACCTGCGTTTCTGGTCACTGTGTGACCAGAAACTCATTTTTTGCCCTTGCCGGCATTTCCGTACTCATACTCGGTATCGTAAATATAGCAGACCTTGGATTTGCCGTCATGCTTGGCGATATTCTCCAGACGAAGATCGCTGCAGGCCGTCAGGTACCAGTGCTCATTGGCCTTATAATCGCGCTCCCAGTCCGCGTTCACCGCGGCGGCTTCCTTGGCCTTCTCCTCGGACACGACACACTGCAGGGAAGACTTGTCCTTGCCGACCTTCGCGGCCGTGATCTTCTTGTTCTCGATGGCGCAGACAAAGGTTTTGCCCTGGTTCATCTTGAGCCGGTGGCCGTCCATCCGGTAATACTTCACCTGGGCGAAGAATTCCGGACGCTCCCAGTAGATCGGAATCGCCTTGCCTTCCGTGACGTAAAGGCCGAAGCCCTTGGCGTCCGTCTGGAAATGCAGGTACGGGGAATCCTGATAGAACGCGGAATTCTGATATTCGAAAATAATATTCTTCACCTGGATCTGCTCGCCGTTGGCCTCGTCGATGTGAGGACCGCCGAACTGCTCGCGCCTGTAAAGGCCGCTCGCCGCGTCATAGGTGAAGACCGGGTTGTTGACCGGATAGCCCGGAACGACGACGTTGGCGTCCACGGCTCCGAACATATCCGGCTTCTCACCCTCCAGGACGTAGCGGAACGGTCCGCGGAAAGATTCCTCATGCTCGGTACGGTATTTCAGAAGCTTGATGCCCGACTCCATGCCCACCGCGCTGGTGTAGGCGTTGTGCGGCATGACATGGTACGTATTGTCGCGGAAGAACACCTGGTTGGTATAGCTTCCGAGGCCGGAGATGTTGTCACAGCGGTCATCCTCAAGGTACGGGAGCGCGTAGGCGGACTGCCCGTAATGCTCGTAGATCGTGTCGAAGCCCCAGACCATGCTCAGGAAATTGTCGCGGCACGAACGGAGCGGTCCGATGCGGTTGAGCCCGTCGAGGCTGTTGTAGACCAGGCACATACGGGACACCGAGGATTCAATGATCGATTCATAATATATATCCGCCTTGGAAATGCCGCTTTGCGGGATTGCCGGCTCGGAGTTGTCGATCATCATGCTGATCGGACGGACCAGGGATTCCTCCTTCGTTACATAAGCGCCGTTCACATAGTTCCGGAAAACGCCGTCCGGAAGGACCTCCTCCGGGTCGTCGATGGTCGGGAAGGGCGTGGCAGTCGGCAGCGGCGTCGGTGTGGCTTCCCCGGAAACCACCGATGAGACGACAGACTCCGGAGCAGAGCTGCTTGTTGTCGACTCTGCTTCGCTCTTTGTGCTGCCGCAGCCGCCAAGCACAAAGACGGTGGCGGCCAGGGCAGAAAATGTCATGATCAGTCGATGCTTCAACATACCTTTATATCCTCGCAAGAATGTGTTTTATTGAATAAGACTGGAACCCGGCGCCGGCTCGCGGCTGATGCCAAGGGTTTTAAGGGAACGTTCCTGCCGCTTTTCCATCTCCGCGGCTTCCTCTGCGGACATATGGTCATAGCCTAAAAGATGCAGGACACTGTGCGCCAGGAGAAACGCGTATTCGCGCCGGACGGAATGTCCGTACTCCTGAGCCTGGGAAAAAACCCGGGGGATGCAGAGCACGATATCGCCGAGAAGCAGCTCTCCGCTCTCCGGATCGAAGGTGTCCGCCGCCGCGGCTTCTTCAAGCTCTCCGTAGGCTGCCGGGGACGAGAAGGGAAACATCGGAAAGGAGAGCACGTCGGTCGGCGCGTCGATGCCCCGGGTCTTACTGTTGATCTCCCGGATCCCGTCCTCATCGATGAAAAGGACGCTGATTTCCGCTTCGTACGGACAGTCCTCGTCCGAAAGAACCTTCGCAATCACCTCCCGCGCAAGCGCTTCGCCCGAAAAACCGAGCCGCGCGTCGAGATCCTCCGCGTATTCGTTCTCAAACGTGATGGTCAAAAAAGCCTCCTTGTTTTGAAACCGTCAGCGATCATTCCGCCGGGCGGCCTTGATCGCTTTTCCTTTCTTCGCCCTGGACAAAGCCTTCCGCTCGTACGCCTCGTAGGCCGTGACAATCTTCTGCACGAGCGGATGCCGCACGACATCCGCGGCGGTCAGCTGAATAAAGCCGATCTCCCCGATTCCGGCGAGAACCTTCGCCGCCACGTCGAGACCGCTTTCCGTTCCCTTCGGAAGATCCTTCTGGGTGCGGTCGCCGGTGACGACGACCTTCGTGCCGAAGCCGATCCGGGTCAGAAACATTTTCATCTGGGCCGGCGTCGTGTTCTGCGCCTCATCCAGTATGATAAAGGCATTGTCCAGCGTCCGTCCGCGCATGTACGCGAGCGGCGCGACCTCGATCAGCCCCTTCTCCGAGTTCTTGAGGAACGTTTCCGGACCCATGATCTCGTAGAGCGCGTCGTAAAGCGGACGAAGGTACGGGTCGATCTTGCTCTGGAGATCACCGGGCAGAAAGCCCAGCTTCTCTCCGGCCTCGATCGCCGGACGCGTCAGGATGATCCGCGTGACCTCGTTGGCCCGGAAGGCGCGGACCGCCATGGCCATCGCCAGGTAGGTCTTGCCCGTCCCGGCCGGCCCGATGCCGAAGGTGACCATCCGGTTTTTAATGCTCTCGACGTAGGTTTTCTGTCCGAGGGTCTTCGGACGCACCGGTCTTCCGGAAACGGTCTGCAGAATGACTTCCTTATCGAGATCCGCAAGGTTTTCCTGCCGCTCCTCTTCCAGAAGCGAGAGCGCGTAGCGGACATTCTGCTCCGTGACCGGCGTCCCCCTCACGGAGATCGCCAGAAGCTGCCTGAGAAGCGCCCGGGCTTTCGCGGGTGCGGGATCCTCGCCGCGGATGACCACGGAGCCGTTTCGCTGGACGAGATCCACCTGCAGCTCTTTCTCGATCAGGCGGGCGTGAACATCCAGCTCGCCGAAAATGTTCCGCGCGTGTTCCGCGGGTATGTCCAGCAAAAGCTCCATAACCCCTCCCCGGGAAGCGAATCCTTAGATGTGATAAATTCAAACATTAAGAAGATAACACATTCCTCCCATGAAATCAACCTGAACCATTGACAAAATAAGGGGTTTTTCGTTAACTTGTTTTTGGTCACACGGTGACCAGAAACGAAGGCGTTTGGCAATGAAATCGCCCTGCGGGCGATGACACGCCTCAGTGTACAGAAAACAGTCCATGCCTTAGCATCCAGCAGAAACGTCCAGTGGACGTTTCTGTCGGAGTGGACGTTTCTGTCGGAGTGGACGTGTGAGCCTTTGCCGGCTACTTGTGATAGGGTTCGCCCCTGAGAATGCGGAATGCGCGGTAGATCTGCTCGAGGAGGAGGACGCGCATGAGCTGGTGCGGGAAGGTGAGCTTCGAGAAGCTGATCTGCCCGGACGCCCTCGAAAGAACCTCCCCGGAAAGCCCGAGCGATCCGCCGATGATCAAAGTGACGCTTCCCCCGGCCCGTTCCAGGCGGTCCATAAGATGCGCGGCAAAGCCCTCGGAATCGTACATCGCCCCTTTAATGGCCAGCGCGATGACGTATTCGCCGGGCTGGATTTTCGAGAGAAGGCGCTCGCCCTCTCTCCGGAGGATCTCCTCCACCTGCTTTGCGGAAGCTTTTTCCGGCGTTTTCTCGTCCGCAACCTCGACAATCTCCAGGTTCGCGTATCGGGAAATGCGCTTCGCGTATTCTGCCTGCGCCTCAGTAAGATACCGTTCCTTCAGTTTTCCCACGCAGAGCACACGAATCTTCATCCCAGACCCCGGAATCTCCTGTCAAACATCTGCGGGTATGCCGCTTCTGACACACCCGCAGGGTTGTTTTTTCATTTTACTGCGCGTCCTTCGACTTAAGGTAATTGTCGATGCCCTTCGCGCCGACACGCCCGGCGCCCATGGCCAGGATGACCGTCGCCGCGCCCGAAACGGCATCGCCGCCGGCGAACACCCCGTCCTTCGTGGTTTTTCCCTCATCCTCCGTCGCCACCAGGCAGCGGCGGCGGTTCGTTTCAAGACCGGGGGTGGTCGAGGCGATCAGCGGGTTCGGAGACGTGCCGAGCGACATGATGACCGCGTCGCAGGCCATCTCGAACTCACTGCCCGGAATGACCACCGGACGGCGGCGCCCGGAGGCGTCCGGATCGCCAAGCTCCATCCGGACACAGCGGATGCCCGTGACATATTCATTCTCATCGGTAAGGATCTCCACCGGGTTCGTGAGGAGCTCGAACTTTACGCCCTCCTCCTTCGCGTGATGAACCTCTTCCGCCCTGGCCGGAAGCTCGGCTTCCGAGCGGCGGTAGACAAGCGTGACCTCCGCCCCGAGACGCAGCGCGGTCCTCGCGGCATCCATCGCGACATTTCCGCCGCCCACGACCACGCATTTGCGGGGACGGTAGATCGGCGTGTCGAAATCGCCGCGGTAGGCCTTCATCAGATTATTTCTCGTCAGGAATTCATTTGCCGAGAAAACGCCGTTGGCGTTCTCGCCCGGAATCCCCATGAACATCGGGAGACCCGCGCCGGAGCCGATAAATACGGCCTCGAAGCCTTCTTTTTCAAGGAGCTCGTCGAGCGGGATTGTGCGGCCGATAATCACGTCGGTGACGATCTTAACGCCGAGGCTTTCGACGTTTTTGACTTCCTCCGCGACGACCTTGTCCTTCGGGAGACGGAATTCCGGAATGCCGTAGGTCAGAACGCCGCCGGCCTTGTGAAGCGCTTCGTAGATCGTGACGTCGTAGCCGAGCTTCGCCAGATCTCCGGCGCAGCTGAGGCCGGCCGGGCCGGAGCCGATGACGGCGACCTTGCGGCCGTTCATCTTCTCGGCCTTCTTCGGGCGGATGCCGTCCGCTTTCGCGCGGTCCGCGACGAAGCGCTCCAGCTTGCCGATGGAAACCGCTTCCGAACCGATCTTTACGTTTCCGCGCACGCAGCGGCCCTCGCACTGGGTCTCCTGCGGGCAGACGCGGCCGCAGATTGCCGGCAGGGAGCTGGACTGCGTGATGACCTCATAGGCACCGGCGAAATCCCGCTCCGTGACCTTCTTGATAAAGGCGGGAATGTTGATGCTGACCGGACAGCCCTCAACGCATTTCGGATTCTTACAGTTCAGACACCTTGTGGCCTCTTCAACAGCCTCTTCCTCATTATAGCCGAGGCAGACCTCCTCAAAATTCGCGGCGCGGACGGCCGGATCCTGTTCACGCACCGGAACCCTGGTTTTTGACATATTTGCCATTTTTATATCCTCCGTATCGGTAATTTCCGCTTTTCCAGCCCTGTTTACCCGCAGTTTCCGCAGCCGCCGTGGTGGGTCTTTCCCTCGCGGTACGCGAGGAGCGCGCGGCCTTCCTCGGACTTGTAGAGCTGCGTCCGCTTCATGGCCTCCGCCCAGTTGATCTTGAAGCCGTCGAATTCCGGCCCGTCGACGCAGGCGAATTTGATCTCGTCACCGACCGAAAGCCGGCAGGCGCCGCACATACCCGTGCCGTCCACCATGATCGGGTTCATGCTGACGATCGTCGGGATGTTGTATTTTTTTGTCGTCAGGCAGACGAATTTCATCATGATCATCGGGCCGATGGCGACACAATGGTTATATTCCTTCCCGTCCGCGACCAGCTCGTCAATGACGCTGGTGACGACACCCTTATGGACATAGGAGCCGTCGTCGGTGGTGATATAGAGGTTTTTGGCGACAGCCCGCATTTCCTCCTCGAAGAAGAGGAGATCCTTCGTGCGCGCGCCGATGATGACGTCCGCGTCATAGCCATGCTCCTTGAGCCATTTGACCTGCGGATAGACCGGCGCGGTGCCGACGCCGCCGGCCACAAAGAGAAATTTCTTCGAAGCCAGCTCTTCCGGGCTCATTTCAACGATGTCGGAGGGGCGTCCCAAGGGGCCGACGAAGTCCTGGAAACCGTCTCCTTCTTCCAGCGTGAGGAATCTGTTGGTCGCGACGCCGACCGGCTGGAACACGATGGTGATCGTCCCGGCCTCGCGGTCGTAATCGCAGATGGTCAGCGGGATACGCTCTCCCTCTTCGCAGTCCTTCACGATGATGAACTGACCAGGTTCACAGTGGCGCGCAACCAGCGGAGCCTCGACTTCCATGAGCCAGACGACAGCGCTAAGCTGCTTTTTCCTTAGAATCTTGTACATGCTTTCCTCCTTTAAAACGGCGGACGCTGCACAGGCAGCGACGCCAAGAATAACCCTCCATAAAGAAATGTTTCCCGCGCATACGGCAGCGCTTCCTTAAACGTAATCCTCCACGTACCGCTCAAATTCATCCGTCGTCATGAGGATCCTGCGGGCCTTGGTGCCATCCTCCGGACCTACCACGCCGGCGTCGGCGAGCTGATCCATGATTCTGGCCGCGCGGTTGAAGCCGATCTTGAGCATCCGCTGGAGCATGCCGATCGACGCCTTGTCCTTATCGATGATGATCCTTCCGGCTTCGACAAAATATTCGTCCCTGCCTTCCGCATCTTCCTTCGCGCCGGACGGACCGGCCGCGGCGGAGGCCAGGATCTTCTCTTCCACCTCTTTGTCCGTCTGCGCCTCGCCGGAACGCGAGGTCAGGAACTCGACGACCCTTGAAATCTCGCGGTCAGAGACATAAGCGCCCTGGACGCGAGCCGGCTTGGGATAACCCTGCGGATAAAACAACATATCGCCTTTTCCGAGGAGCTTCTCCGCGCCGTTCATGTCTATGATTGTCCGGCTGTCCACGCCGGAGCTTACGGCCAGTGCAATGCGCGAAGGCATATTTGCCTTGATCAGGCCCGTGACAACGTTGACTGAGGGCCGCTGCGTCGCGATAACAAGATGAAGTCCCGCGGCGCGGGCCAGCTGCGCCAGGCGGCAGATCGCGTCCTCCACCTCTCCCGGCGCGACCATCATAAGGTCCGCCAGCTCATCGACGATGATGAGGATCCGCGCCATTTTCTTCTTCTGCTCTTCCGGCGGAAGCTTCTTGTTGATTTCCTCGATACGTTCATTATAGGAAGCAAGATCCCGGACACCCTGCATCTCGGCAAACCGGTTATAGCGCTCGACCATCTCCGAGACGGCCCAGTTCAGAGCTCCGGCCGCCTTCTTCGGATCGGTGACCACCGGGATCAGAAGATGCGGGATCCCGTCGTAGATCTTGAGCTCGACGACCTTCGGGTCGATCATCAGCATCCGGACCTCCTCCGGCGTCGATTTATAAAGCACGCTGACGATGAGCGTATTGATGCAGACGGACTTGCCGGAGCCGGTCGCTCCCGCGATCAGAAGATGCGGCATTTTTTCGATATCCGTGACGACCACACCGCCGCCCAGGTCCTTGCCGACGGCGAAGGCCAGCGGCGCTTTTTTATTCTGGAAGGTCGGGGACGCGAGAAGGCTCCCAAGAAGGACCGGCGAGGTCTCCTTGTTCGGAACCTCGATGCCGACCGCGTCCTTGCCGGGAATCGGAGCCTCAATGCGGATCTCCGCGGCCGCGAGATTGAGCTTGATATCGTTGTTGAGCGCGTTGATCCGGGACACCTTCACGCCGGGGCCGGGCTTCACCTCATAGCGCGTTACCGACGGCCCGCGGCTGACATTGGTCACCTTCGCGTCAACGCCGAAATCGCGGAAAACCTGCTCAAGTTTCTGCAGGTCATCGTCATCCACCGCGCCCGCGCGGCTTCCGCGTCCGACCTTTTCCATGTTGAGAAGCTCCAGCCCGGGCAGAGGACTTTCCGCCGGCGAAGCCGCTTTCGTCTGCATTGCCTCGCGGATATCCTCGACGGGCTCCGCGTCCGCCTCGGTCTTTCTGCGCGTCCTCCGGGGACGTGAAGCCTCTTCCGAGGGCGTTTCCTTCGCCGGAGCCTTTTCCTTTCGGGGCTCGGAAGCCGCTTCGCCGCCGTTCATACCGCCGCCTTGCTCCAAAGACCGGGAGCCGCGGCTTACGCCTTCCGGTTTTTTCCCCGTAAAGCCCCTCAGGAAGCCCGGAACGCCGTCGGCGGGGGAAACCGTTTTTTCGGGAAATGTCTCCTTAGCCGTCAGCGGAAGCCCCCGGGCT
>CACZBB010000163.1 GCA_902779245.1 uncultured Lachnospiraceae bacterium
TTTTCTCAGGAGGGAGGTATTTTGAATGCCTCAGTTGTATAGAATCGGATCGTATATCATTTTTTTCTGGTCAAATGAAAACATGCCACTGGAGCCGATCCATGTACATATTTCGGAAGGAAAAGCAAGCGCTAATGCAACGAAGATTTGGATCACAAGCACAGGCAAGGCAATTCTATCTCATAATTCTTCAAATATTAAAATGCAGATACTGAGAAAACTCATACGATTTATTGAGGCTAACAGTAAGGAAATAGAAGAACAGTGGATTGAACACTTTGGAGAAATCAGATATTACTGTTAAATGAATGGTGGGAGATCAAAGCAACGGTTTTCATTGCGCGGTCCTTCTGTACAGGGAGGCTTTTTGTTTTCGCCTGCAAAAAGGTTTAGAGGTGTGTGTCGGGGCGGGCAAGTGACCGGCTCGGGCGTGAACAGACTCATAAGCTTCATTTTTTCTTGCAAGATAGGAATTGCTTTGGTAGAATATCTCCTAGCTTATTTTTTGGAGGTTTATATGGTCAGGATTTTAGCAGACAGCACCTGTGACCTTTCGCCGGAGCTGGTCAAAAGATATGACATACAGATCTTGCCGCTTCTGGTGCACCTTGGCGAGGAGGAATACCGGGACGGCGTCGATATTACGCCGGAAGCCATCTATCGCTGGTCGGATGAGCACCGTTCGACGCCGAAGACCTCGGCGGTCGCGGAGCCGGATATTGAGGCCGCGATCAGCAAGTTCCCGCCGGAGGATGAGGCGATTATGTTCTCAATTTCCGGACAAATGTCCACGACGGAAAATGTGATGCGCCTGGCGGTGGAGGCTCTTGGCGTGGAGGACCGGGTTCATGTGATGGATTCTCAGAATCTGTCTACCGGCATCGGACTTCTTGTCGTGGAAGCGGCGGTTCTGGCCGCCCAGGGAGCTTCGGCCGGGGAAATCGTCCGGCGGATAGAAGAGTTGCGGCCGCTTGTCCGGGCCAGCTTTGTGGTCGATACGCTGGTCTTTCTCTACCGGGGCGGACGCTGCAGCGGGCTTGCCGCGATGGCCGGGGCCGCGCTGAAGCTTCATCCGAGAATCGCCGTGGTGAACGGCGCGATGCAGGCAGGAAAAAAGTACCGCGGGAAGCTTTCGCATGTGATTCTTTCATATGTAAAGGATATGGAGAAAGATCTGCTTCAGGCCCGTCCTGAGAGAGTTTTTATCACCCATTCCGGGTGCGATCCGGAGACGGTTGAGCAGGTCCGCCAGTACCTTCGGGGGCTGAACCATTTTCAGGAGATCCTGGAGACCCGGGCCGGAAGCGTTGTCTCCAGCCACTGCGGTCCGGGTACCCTTGGCGTACTCTTCATCGCCGGGGAGTGATGACGTGCTGCAGATCAGTGAGCCGGCGGCGACGAAACTGCAGGTCCTCGGAAAATATTCCGATCATCCTGGTGATGACGTGCAGCATCTCAAGGAGCCGGCGGCGACCGGTCGTGGAGAGCCGCCCGATGTTTAGCGGCATATAAATAAAATGCGAGGAGTCGGATCTTCATCCGGTCTCCTCGCATTTTTCATCGTTAACGATATATTTACGCTAAACGTCCCATCGCCCGAAGACAATTGAATTCCGGGATGCCGAAAGCGCCCCGGCTTTCATGGCCGGTTGGTGCGAAAAGGTGCAGGAAGGTTTACTGAAACTTCCCGCAGGAAAACACCTGCCTTACGCCTTGACCTCGGCTGCGCCAAACGGGTTGCCTTCGTTAAAGTTGCGGGCATTTTCCATGGTCGTCGCGGCGATGGCCTGGAGAGCTTCCCGCGTGAAGAACGCCTGATGGGAGGTCAGGACAAGGTTCGGGAACATTTGCAGACGGGCCGTGACGCTGTTCTGAAGATAATCGTCCGAGCGGTCCGTGTAGACGTTGGCGTCCTCGCCCTCGTAAACATCGAGCGCGACGGCGTGGAACTTGCCCTGGCGGAGAGCCTTGATCAGCGCGTCCGTGTCGATGAGTCCGCCGCGGGCGGTATTGACCAGCATGACGGTATCCTTCATCATCGCGATTGTATTCTTGTTGATCAGGTGGTAGGTGCCGCCCTCGCCCATGATGAGCGGAGCGTGCAGGGAGATCAGATCCGACTTCGCGAAAAGCTCTTCCTTCGTCACATAGGTCAGAAGCCCCTCGTCCACCAGCGACTGGTTCGGATAAGCGTCCCAGCCGATAACGGTCATGCCGAAGCCCTTGCAGATCCGGGCCATGCACTGGCCGATCTTCCCGGTGCCGACGATGCCGGCGACCTTGTTGTGAAGGTCAAAGCCGAGCAGTCCGCTCAGCGCGAAATTGTTGTCGCGGACCTTGTTGTAGGCCTTGTGAAGACGGCGGTTTGCCTCCATGATGATGGAGATCGCGTGCTCCGCGACCGCATAGGGCGAATAGGCGGGAACGCGCAGAACCGTGATCCCGCATTCCTTGGCGGCCTGAAGATCCACGTTGTTGAAGCCGGCGCAGCGAAGAAGGATCAGGCGGACGCCCAGCTCCTTCAGCTCCTCGACAACCGAGCGCGGCGCTTCGTCATTGACGAAGATGCAGACGGCGTCGTAGCCCTTCGCCAGGCCGACCGTTTCCGGCGTCAGACGCGTGGTGAAATACTTAATGTCGCAGTTGTAGGTGCCTTCGCCCTTGTCCTTCGCGAGCTCGCTGAAGAATGTCCGGTCATAGTCCTTCGTACCGAAGAAAGCGATCTTCAGCGGCTTCACGGCCTGTTTGTGGCGAAGCTTCTCCTGCTCCAGAAGCTCCTCGATGACGGCGAGCGTCTGCTCCTCATCCACGCCTTCCACCCGGATCTCGAGGATATCGCCCTTTTTCGCGTGGAGGCCGAGAATCTGGAGAACATTGCTCCCGCTCGCGGATTTGCCGTTGCAGGTGATGGTTACAACGGATTTCTGATTGACACAACGCTGGGCGATCATGGCCGCCGGGCGCGCATGTACTCCGAGGGGATTCATAACAACATGGGTAATCGATTTCACGCGCTCCTCCTTTTCCGGGACGATTTGTCCTGTGCTCGTTCGGCAAATGCCCCTTGCGTGATGGACATAGTAGCCGGCGGAAACCCGCCGCAGGTTCTATGTGCATTTTATCATAAAAATCTGAGAATAACTACGAAAATATTAGTAAAATTTCAGGTTTTTCGTGAGCTTTTTTTAAGAGCGGTTCTGTAAATAAAAGGGGACAGGCGTAAAGCCTGTCCCCGTATCCCGGAGCACACCGAGCGGTGTTATTTCTTTTCTTTTTCGCTGTTATCGTAGAAGATGACGCCGTCTTCCGGAGCTTCCTCTTTGGAAGAGCCGCGATGCATATGGCGGCGGCCCTGGAAGGGGGAAGTGGCCGCCCGGGCCTCCGGAACCTCTTCCATTGAGCGCAGGCGGTGGCGGCGGATCTCTTCGAGACTCGGGAGAACGCCGGTCTTCCAGAGCGCTTCCTGAGCGGATTTTTTCTCCTCCAAAGCCTCCTCGTCCGGAGCGTCGGAGTCTTTCGGGGAGCTTTGCGCACTGTCGGCGGTTTCGGCGGCATCGGTGATGGCCGCCGCGCCAACGACCGGGATCGTCCAGATCGCCGGGCCGGGATCGCTGTCCGTCTCCGGTAAAACCTCGCTGCCGGCATCGCCG
Source organism: uncultured Lachnospiraceae bacterium (assembly GCA_902779245.1). Classification (GTDB taxonomy): domain Bacteria; phylum Bacillota; class Clostridia; order Lachnospirales; family Lachnospiraceae; genus Chordicoccus. The sequence continues at coordinate 3,651 of CACZBB010000163.1, forward strand.
GGAATATCCGGCAGGACCGGAGCCAGGGAGTTCTCGACGGCGGTTTGCGAAGCGACGGCATCGGCCGGACCGAAATTATCCGCGGCGGCAGCTTCTCCTGAGACATCGTCCGCCGGGGCGGCATCCGTTTCGGCGGACGGGGCTTCCGCCTCGCCTTCATTTTCAGAGAGCCAGTTCGTGATAAACTCGTCCTCGCCGGCAGGCTCAGCGGGCGCGGGGACCTCCTCGGGCTCTTCGGCAGCCTCCTCTTCGGAATCATACTCCGGCTCGGGCTCGTCCACCATACGATTCGTCTTCTTAAAGATCTCAAACGGACTTGTGCGCGGGCATTTGCCGGTGAAAATGGCGATCAGGCCGGGCAGATGCCGGATCAGCATCATGACCGCGAGAAAGATGGCGAAGGGCACCGCCTCGGGCAGAAGGAACACACACATCAGAAGATACGCGGCAGGGATGGCAACCGCGCCGAGCGGAAGCCAGCCGGTGAGCAGGACAAGAACGAAACCAATGAGCACGGCCGGTATGCCGAGGGTCGGCGTGATGAGGATGATGCCCGTGCAGGTTACGGTCACGCCCTTACCGCCGCGGAAAAGGTTCCAGAGCGGGAAATTGTGGCCGGTGACCAGTGCGCAGAGGGAAAGAAGCGAAGTGAACAGCAGCGTGTCTCCCCGCGTAAAGTCGTAGGCAACACGCATGCCGATATAGGTCTTCGCGATATCGCCGGCCAGAACGATCAGGCCGGCGAAGATGCCAAGACTGCTGGTAATGTTGGCAAAGCCCGGATTGCCGGAACCGATCTCGGAGCAGGGCCGTCGCTTGACGACCCAGGAGACGAGCTCGGCCGGCAGAAGTGAGCCAATGATATAGCTGATCAGAACAACAAGGACATTTTGAATAGACATTGGTTTTATATCTCCCCAAAAGAAATGCGGCAGGCTTTCGCTCTCCCCGTCCGCCGGCAAAACGTCTTCGCTGCCGGTCCTTCCGTGACCGGCAAATCTAAAGCTTTCCTATTATACACGAATTTAACGGTACTTGCCATAGGAAATTTGCTCTTTCTGAGCAATTAAGCATATTTTGTTTCTGGTCACACGGTGACCGGAAACGACGGCGTTTTGCGATGAAATCGCCCTGCGGGCGATGGAAAAACGCAGGTCAGCGACATACTATATTTTTTTGGTTCATACACAGGCTGATTTATGTCACGGACCCGTGCCAAACAGCGACGCGCAGCTAGTCCTTTAGGGCGAGTGTTTGGCACGGGAGTGACTTGTAA
>CACZBB010000164.1 GCA_902779245.1 uncultured Lachnospiraceae bacterium
TCTTGAGGAGCTTTACGGGCGGCGGAGCGACACGGTCTACAGCGCGGATGGACGCCCGCTCACACCCTACGTCATCACGAACAACCTCTGGGATGTGGAAGGCGTGCGCCAGTATCATTTCGTGCAGGAGGATGTGGCCGATTATCTGCTTGAACTGAACGCGGAGCCGTCGGCGGCGCTCGAACAGGAAATCCTTCGGAGGATTTCCCCGTATTTCGGCAAGGGCGCGAACATCCGCATCGCGTATGTCGATGAGATTCCCGTGCTCAATTCCGGAAAGAGGAAATATATCGAAAACCGCTGTCCGAAATATCTTGGATGACGTTCCGGGGCCTTCGCTCCGGATGACACGGTGACCGGAAACGAAAAACTCGCGGTTACGGCTTCGGTGTGAACCGCGGCGACTCGTGCGTGATCGGCAGCGGATATCTCCGGGCGCATTTCGCGTAACGACGCAGGAACGTTTCGTAAAGAGGATTTGAAAAGTGGCAGACACATCGCAGCAAAAGAAGATCCTGGGCAACACAGCCTATACCATCGGTGCAGGGCTCCTCATGAACGGAGTCCTGCAGCTTGCCATATACCCGCTGCTTCACCGGCGGCTCGGAAGCGACAGCCTCGGAGGCCTCTTGTTTCTCATGGGCATCGCCACGATCCTCGGACCTTCCGTGGGCCAGGCACTCAACAACAGCCGTCTGGTCGTCCGCCGCGATTATCCCGTGACAAATGGCGACTACGACTGGCTTTTGCTGATCTTTGGCGGGATCGGGACGGCCATCGGCCTGTTTATCGGAAGAGATTCCCTGACGAGCTTCCCTTTTGCCCTTGTCCTGATCGTCCTTTTTATGCTCACGGTTTTCCGCTATTACGGGGACGTGGAATACCGGCTGAATCTCAATTACCGGAGGTATTTCGTTTACTACGCGGTCCTGACCATCGGCTATGTCGCGGGCTACGGCCTGTTCCTCTTTACGGGCTTCTGGCCGCTCATCTTCCTTACCGGCGAGACGATCTGCCTGGTATATCTGGCCATGACGGGACAGCTGTTTAAGAGCTTCTTCCGGCGGAGCGAGTATTTCGCGCCGACCTTCCGGCGCGGCGGGATCCTGGTCCTTTCCTACACGATCACGAATCTGACCTTAAACCTTGACCGGATCCTCCTTCCGTTCCTGATCGGGAACACAGCCCTTACCCAGTACTACACGGCCTCCCTCCTCGGGAAGACCCTGGTGCTTTTCATGGCGCCCATCAACACGATCATCATCTCGTATCTGACCAAGACCCAGAAGCGGCTGGATCGGGCCGGGTTCCTGAAATTTGTCGGGATCGGGGCGGCAGTGGCCGGCATCTTCTTCCTCGCGGTGCAGATCGCCGCGCCGATCTTCCTGAAGCTCTTTTACGGGAAGGAAATGCTGGACGCGGTCCGGGAGGTTCTTCCGATCGTCAACGCGAGCCAGATCCTCGGGCTGTTCTCCGCCTATCTCTTCATCCTGGTCCTCACCTTTACGGCGGAGAAATGGCAAATGGTGCTGCAGGTGGCGCATCTTGCCGTGATTCTGGCGCTGGTATTCCTGATGACCGGCGGGACGCTCTGGGGATTTTCCCTCTCGGTCCTCATCGCCAACGCGATCCGCGTCGCGGCGGTATTTGTTTTCGGCCTGGCCGGAGCGGGCCGGCATATCAAAGAAGAGTTTTGCAAACAGTGATTTCAGGAGAAAAGACGATGCAGACAGGTGAAGTCTTAAGGAGAAGCGCGTACAATATGCTGGACAAGGTCCACGGGGGCCGGAAGGAGCGGCTTCTGGCCGCGAATAAGAAGAAGTTTCTGGGGGGCATCACGCCCGCCTATAAGGAGCGGCGTCTTCAAAAGCTCCTTTCCTACGCGAAGGAGCACTGCGAATTCTACGCGGGGATCGGGGAGAAGGCCGCCGAAGGCGCGGCCGGATGCGAGCCGGCGGCTTTGGCGGAAAAGCCGGTAAAGACGCTTGAGCTTTCGGATTTTCCGGTGATGAAGAAGACGGATTACGTGGAGCACCGCGAGGAGCTGCTGTCGGATGAGTACGCGATGCGGAAGGATACCCTGGCAAGGCTTACCACCTCCGGCTCCACCGGCGTACCCTTCTTCGTCTACGCGGACCGTGAAAAGATGGAGCATGTCTATTCCAACATGCTCACGGTCTTCGAGCTCAACGGCTTCCGCCTCGGCATGAAGCGGGCGGAATTCCGCGTCTGGATTGAGGGGAAAAACACCATTTCCCGCAAAAAAAGCTTCGTCAACAACCTGATGATGTACGACATCTCCAACATGGGCGACGAGGCCCTGGCGGGTATTTGCCAAAGACTGAAGAACGAAAGGATTCAGGCCATCGTGGCGTATTCGAGCGCCCTCACCGCGCTCTGCGATTACATCCGGCGCAAAAACGTCGATCTTTCGGAATGGAGCGTGGAGTTTGTCTTTTCGATGGGCGAGGCGCTTCCGAAAGCCACCGAGGAGGCGGTCATGGAGATTTTCGGCTTTCCGCCGGTGCTCTCCTATGGCAATAATGAGAATGGATTTATCGCCGCAAATCTTTTTGGCAGCGAGAAATATATCGTCGACCTTTATAACTACGATATCGAGATCCTGAAGCTCGATTCCGACGAGCCGGCCAAAGAGGGCGAGCTGGGCCGGATCGTGGTCACGGACTACTACAATAAGGCCTTCCCGATGATCCGCTATGACACCGGGGATACCGGAAAATATTACGAGGAGCTCGATGAAAAAGGGCGGCTGCACGGGTATTTTACGGAGATCTACGGCCGGCGCGGGTCGCTTCTTTACAGCGTGAAGGGGGAGCCGCTTTCGATTCACTGCTTCATGAACGTTTTGATCGATCTGGAGGATACGGTCCGGCAGGCAAAATGCATTCAGTGGGAGAGGGACCGCTATGAAGTGCTCGTGAACGGCGAGCCGGGGAAGGTCGATGAGGACAGTCTCGTCGCGGCCTATCGCCGGTACCTTGGCGAGGAGGCCCGGATTGATGTCACCTACGTCGACGAAATCCCCAACCAGGCGTCCGGCAAATATCTCGTGTGCGAGAACCGCTGTCCGGAGTATCAGCCATGAGCCGCCTTTTTCTTCTGATTCTCGGCATCCTTTTCGTTCTTTACGGGCTGTTTATCCTGGGCGCCCGGTCGGGCACGCCGTTCTGGCTGGTCTGGGAGGCGCTCGGAGGCATCTGCTTCCTGGCAGCCGCCCTGATTCAGGCACGTTTCTTTGAGCGCCACCGCGCGATCGGCATCACAGCCGGAGCGCTCGCGGCGGCCTTTCTCCTGCTCGTCGGCGTTTTGACGGTCCGGATTATCGGCGCTTTTACGGCAAATGCCCCTTCGGGGCTGGAGTATCTGATCGTTCTGGGCACGCAGGTGCGTGAGGACGGCCCGAGCTACCTGCTGAAAACCCGTCTGGACACCGCCGCGGCGTATCTGAAGGCCAATGAGCATACGGTCTGTATTGTGTCCGGCGGGCGCGGCCCGAACGAGCCCTGCGCGGAGGCGGACGCGATGGGGGCGTATCTAACGGCGAACGGAATCGACGAAAGCCGGATCCTTCGGGAGGATCAGTCGAAAAACACGACGGAAAACATTCAGTTCAGCAAAAAGCTTCTGCCGGAAAGCTATGGGAGCGTGGGAGTTGTCACGAACGATTTCCATGTCCTGCGCGCGGTGAAGCTCGCCGAGGGCGGCGGGCTGACGAACGTTTCCGGTCTCTCCGCGCCCTCCATGGCAGCCTACCTTCCCAACAACATTTTCCGCGAGTGCCTGGCGCTGATCAAGGACTTCCTCGCCGGGCATCTGTGAGGCAGTCGGACAGCGACGCGCAGCCGGCCTTCTAGGGTGAGTGTCCGGCTCGGGTGTGAGCAGAAACGGTTAAAATTCACAAACTCTTTAGGACCTGCCTTCTTGTAAAGAATGCGGGTTCTGTGGTATTATTATAAGAAATAAAGCTGTCCGGGAGGCCTTCGCGAAGGTCTTCTGAGGATAGAAAAAAAGACAGGAGGATCAGGGGGATGTCAACGGTTTATGATTTCACCGTAAAAGCAAGGAAGGGAAAAGAGGTCAGTCTTTCGGAGTATGCCGGCAAGGTGCTGCTCATCGTGAACACGGCCACGGGCTGCGGTTTTACACCGCATTATGAGCCGCTGGAGGCCATGTACAGGGAATTCAAGGATGCGGGCTTTGAGATTCTCGATTTCCCCTGCAACCAGTTTGCCAACCAGACGCCGGGCTCGGAGGATGAGATCCACGAATTCTGCACCGTGAAGTTCGGAACGGAATTTCCGCAGTTCGCGAAGATCGACGTCAACGGCGAGACGGCCGACCCTCTCTTCGTATATCTTGCGACCGAAAAGCCCTTCGCCGGTTTTGGGAAAGGCCTGAAGAACGCGGCCCTGAAGAAGTTTTCGGACATGAACAACAAAACCTTCGGCGACAAGGCCTATATCAAATGGAATTTCACGAAGTTCCTGGTGGACCGTGAGGGCCATGTCGTGGCGAGATTCGAGCCGACCGTCGATATGAAAGAGGTCCGCGCAGCCGTCGCCGCCGCGCTTTGATGCGCGTTGCCGCAGCTTGAGCATAAACAGAGAAAATTCCCCATGCGTTAAGAAATACACGCCTGGGGATTTTTTGATTTTTTGATTCATAGAGCCGCGTAAGGACGCCTTGTATCAGGACCTTTGAGTATGTTATGATAAAGCGTGGCAGGATCGGGCGATTGTTACTGTTGTTTCTGGTCACACAGTGACCAGAAACGAAGGCGTTTTGCAATGAAATCGCCCTGCGGGCGATGGCACGCCTCAGTGTACAGAAAACAGTCCGTGCCTTAGCATCCAGCAGAAA
>CACZBB010000165.1 GCA_902779245.1 uncultured Lachnospiraceae bacterium
CAGCGTCTATGACCGTGCGAACGGGGCCTGGGGAGCCGGGACGATTCTCGCAATGCGGCACATGGATGTCTATGAGGATGCGGCGAAACACGGCTGGTCCGATGAAGACGCGGAGAAGGCTTATCTGGGTGAGCTTTCCGGCTACAGCGACGGCGAAGGTGCGGGAAAAGGCGGGATGGATCAGTTCCAGTTCGTCAACCCGCAGATTGCGCTGGGCACGAAGGCGGACGAAGCGGAGGGAGAGGCGACGAACCTTTCCAATTCCAACACGACCCTGACCATCCTTACTCAGGGCATGATGAACTACCTGGCCTATAAGGAGACGCAGGAAGGCGAGCGCTTCCTGACTTCCGGCGCGGAGCCTCCGGAAGGGGCCGCTTTTAAGAAGGGGATGGGCGTATACGCCATCAGCTACGGCGTGGGCCATCAGACCGTCGGGCAGGCGAGCCTGTCCTTCGTAACCGAGCAGTTTACCGCGGATTCGCTGCTGAACGCAAACCTTTCCTTCATGAACACGGGCGACGTCAGCATTCGCGGCTCCGAGGACGCTCCCGTCACCGTCACGCTTAGCGTGGAAGGGGATGGGGTGCCGGACACAAAGCTGACCTCTTGGACGGTCAAGGACAATATTTATCCCGGACGGAAGGTGGAGCTAAACGGCTCATTCGTTCTTCCCGTGACCCTTCCGGCGGGAGCGGGCTTTATCCTCAGCGTCAGTGAGGACGAGACTTATGCGGAGGATCCCTACTTTGCCGCGCTGAAGGATATTTATACGGTCCGGGAGTATTCGGAGCTTGATTTCGTGGAGTCCGCCGTCGCCCTCTCCCTGCAGGACAACGGGAGTCTGGCGCTGGACGAGGATGGGAACACCCTGCTTGACGTGGACCTTCTCGTCGGCAACCGGGGCGTCGCGGACGCGGAAAATGTGTATCTGCAGTTCTCCTACGGCGTCCATGACCCGAACCTTGCCTCGAAAGCCCGGGAGCTTGTGGGGGAAGGCGAGAGCTGGAACGATGTGATCTATAAGCCCCTCGATATCACCAGCCATGAACTCATCGTAGGGGACGAGGAGCAGCCGCTGGCCGGCTATTATTTCGACGCCACGTCGGAGCTTCGGCAGGGAATCTTCCGTCTGTCCACGATCGCGTCCGGATATGGCCGGCGTATCCGGGGCACGATCACGGTTCCGGCGGATGCCTTTTCCGTCTTCGGTGAGGACAGGATTGAGGAAACCGCCGGCTCCCTGAGGCTTCGCGTGGAGGCCTTCAGCAGCGACGACGAGGTGACCAGTGACGCGTTCGGGCTGCATGCTGCCGAGCGCCGTGAGTATAATAGCTCGAACAATATCTGTGAGGTGACCATTGAGCACAGAACGGCCTTTGTTGTGCCCAAGTTCCTGGAAGTCCCGGTAGGGTCGCTGTTCCGGCTGCCGGTGTACTTCTCCTCCACCCTTGGCAGCAAGAAGCCGGAGATCGATGCTGCCGAGCTTCTGGACCGCGAGGTGGGAGAGGACATTGCCACCGATGCGGAGGTCAGGACGGACGTTCTGACATGGAAGCTGCAGGAATATCAAAACGGCCAGGGCAACGGCACACTGATCCTGCGCGGCGTAAAGACCGGCGTCAGCTATCTTAGGATCCTGGACAACAAGACCAATACGTATCAGGATATTGCCATCACGTTTACGCCTGCGGCCAAGGGGCTGGACATAATAAACAGCAATGACATGTTCACCTTCCTGAATCAGGAGGGCGAAGAAGATGGCGGCAGTGAGAGGGACTGGAGTTTCCAGGAGCACATCCTGACCTGGAGAAATACGGAGGCTCCGTTCATGGAAACCCTTGCCCTGGGCCAGGTCGGCGCGAGCTTCCGATTCACGACGGAGGCGGAAGCGTTCGCTCTGGATTTCCATGGAGAGATCACCGTGACCAGTGACTTCCCGGGATTTAAGCCGGTCACTGTCGGGGACGAGGGAAAGATGCGTCTCATCACCCTGGGAGAAAATCCGGACAACACGCCGCACACCGTTACGGTCACGGTCGAAACAGAGGCATTCCCGGGAACAAAGGACACTTGCGCTTATTTTGACAGGCTTGTTGAGTTTTATGCGGGCGACAATGCCGATCTCGAGGATCTCTCCCCGGTTGATCCGGAAGCTGCGGCGGACTGGAAGGACGCCGACGGCTTCAACCTTGTCTGGGAAGGGCACTTCCCGGAGCCGGCCAGCCTTGCGGCGGGAGAGGTGTTCGAGACCACGGTGTCCGGCATCATCAACGGCGTCCTTGAGCAGGAAGCGGACAATTACGTATCCTGCGAGGGGGACAACGCGAAGATCCTGTCCGTGGAGTCCTTCCCATGGGAAGACTATGGGCAGAGGTTTGAGGTGAAGGTGCGCTTCACCGGGAACGGGCCCGTGAGATTCAAGCTGGAGAACGACAAGAACGGAGCCTACGCGTATCATGTGAATGTAGACTGGTGGGCACCGGGTGCCTCGGCGTTTACGCAGAAGGAAGATCCGGTATATGAAGCCTATAAAAAGAAATATGAGAGCCTTGCGGACATAGAGACTCCGGAGATGCCTCAAAAGCCCGTTGATCACAAATGGCTGCAGGCGGAGCCGGATGAAAGAGGAGGGGCTGTCGCGGTGAGCATCGATGAGGATGCGCCGGCAGAGAGCTTCACGGTCTACGCGGTGCCCTACGACCAGTATCTTGAGACAGGCAGGCTCCCGGAGAACGAAGCGATCACGGTTTTGCGCGGAAGCAGCGTCAGCATTCCGGCCGGGGAAAACGACGTCATCTACGTGTATGCGGAAGCCTTGAAGCAGAAGGGCGATGATGCCTCTCTGGATTATGAGATCCGGCGCAATGACGGTACGGTGGAGAAGCATAACGCGCAAGACGCTTATTATCACAATTCGGCCCTGATCGATATGCCCGAGGTGGAGGAGCTTTTGGGCTTCAAGACCCAGTCCCTGGTCCTGTCCGGCCAGATCGGCGTGAACTTCTTTATGAACCTTCCCAATATCCCGGGGGTCGATTACCAACAGAGCTTCATGGAATTCACGGTCTGCGGGAACACGACGGTGGAGGCATTTGACGAAAATGCAAAGAACAGCAGCGGCAAATATTTCCGGTTCACCCGCTATGTCAATTCCGTGCAAATGGCGGATGAGATCCATGCGGTCTTCCACTACTTTAAGAAAGGGGAGGAGCGGACGGTCGAGAAAAACTACTCCATCAGGCAGTATGTTGAGGAGTTCGATGCGCAGGGCGGGTACGGCGAGAAGGTTACGGAGCTGGTTCACGCGCTTGCCGATTACGGCCATCACGCACAGCCGTATCTGTCAGGGATCAACGGGTGGCAGATCGGAACCGACCATCTGGAAATGGATCGCTGTTATAAGAAAAGCTATTCGAGAGCGGAGCTTCTCAGTGCGCAGACCGCTCTTCAGAAAATGAGCTTTACGACGAAGAAATCCAAGGATGTAACCAATGTGTCCAGCAGGCTTTCGCTCGATTCCGGGACGGAGCTTACGATCTTCTTTACGATGGCGAAGGGCTTTAAGGGGTCCGCGGCGGTGACGGTCGACGGCACCCCCCGCGAGATCACAAGGCTCGACGACGGGAGATACCAGCTGAACATCCCGGACATCGCCGCCCACCGGCTTGGCCAGGTCTTTGAGGCGGAGCTTGTGACCGGCGCCGGAAAGACGACGGTGAAAGCCTCGGTGCTGGCCTATGCCGGGGCTTCCCTCCGGCAGGCGAAGGATACGGAAAGGAAGAATGCCATGATCGCTATCTACCGCTATTACGCGGCGGCAGCGGCATATCTTAAAGAAACGCAAAAGCCCTGAAGCTTGCTGCGCGCGGACCGGACGGAGCTCCGGGCAAAACGGCGGCGTGCTTCCTTAGGGGCGCGGAGGAGAGGGATCGGAGAACCGGTCCTTCTCCTTTTTTTCGGTAACGCGCAAGCGTTCCGGAGAACAATTTAAGTTATTTTATAATTGACTTTTTGTTTAAGAATAGTATAATCGTTCACGGCGGCTTTGTTTAGTAAAAAGTGATTATAAGTTTAGAAATGCTGATTTCCCCGAAGTCTGGCGGACAGGAAGGGCAGCGATGACAGCAGGTTTGTTTATGAAGCCGCGAAAGGATGGTGCCTATGGAGGCGGAAGCCGTCAACAAGAGGATCGGGAAGAAGATCCGGGATCTCCGTCACAGGATGGATCTGACGCAGCAGGAGCTGGCGGACCGTACGGAGCTGACGAAGGGATATATATCACAGCTCGAGCACGGGCTGGTCGCTCCCTCGGTCATCACGCTCCTCGACCTGATCGAGTGCCTTGGCTCGACGCCGGAAGAGTTTTTCCATGAGGAGGAACCGGAGATGGTCGTTTTCTCGGAGGAGGCTTTTTTTGAGAAAATCGACGAGGCCGGCAACAGTATTCAGTGGATCGTTCCGACGGCGCAGAAAAACCGCATGGAGCCGCTCCTGGTAGCGCTTGAGCCCCATCAAAGGCTCTGGGAGGATACGCCCCGCGAGGCGGAGGAATTCGGCTACGTCCTGTCCGGGCGCATCCGTCTGCATCTGGGAGACAAGCAGTATGTGGTGAAAGCGGGGGAAAGCTTTTACTACGAGGTAAAGAAGAACCGCTATATTGAAAACACGACGGCAAATCCGGCAAAGTTTCTCTGGGTGAGCACGCCGCCGTCGTTCTAAGCGTTGTCCGGCCATGCGATGGTCAGGTAGGTTTGTGGTTACAAGTCACTCCCGTGCCAAACACTCGCCCTAAAGGACTAGCTGCGCGTCGCTGTTTGGCACGGGTCCGTGACATAAATCAGCCTGTGTATGAA
>CACZBB010000166.1 GCA_902779245.1 uncultured Lachnospiraceae bacterium
GCCGCATCTGCCTAAATTCGTCGTCTGCGGCTTATTTTACGAGGAAGCTTGTCCGGGAATAATCAGCCGCATCTGCCTAAATCCGCCATCTGCGGCTTATTTACGAGGAAGCTTGTCCGGGAATAATCAGCCGCATCTGCCTAAATTCGTCGTCTGCGTCTTATTTACGAAGGAAAATGACAACTCTATCATTAAGTGCTGATCAAGGATACCGTATGGGAAGCTTTAGTAAGTTATATATTGTCGGAATTGGGCCGGGCAATCCGGAAAATATGACCCTCCGCGCCCGGCAGGTTCTTTTGGCGAGCGAGGTCATCGTCGGCTATCCGGTCTATGTGGAGCTCGTGCGGAGCCTCTGCGAAGGGAAGGAGATCCTCACCACGCCGATGCGCCGGGAGACCGAGCGGGTACGGCTGGCCCTCAAAAAAGCGTCCGAGGGAAATGCCGTGGCGCTTGTCTGCAGCGGCGATGCCGGGGTCTATGGCATGAGCGGACTCGCCCTCGAGCTTTCTCCGGAATACCCCGGCGTCGAGATCGAAACGGTTCCCGGCGTCTCGGCGATGCTGAGCGGGGCCGCGGTTCTCGGGGCGCCGCTCATGAACGATTTCGCGGTGATCAGCCTGAGCGACCTGATGACTCCCTGGGAGACCATCGAAAAGCGGCTCGACCTGGCGGCCCGGGCCGATTTTGTCCTCTGTCTATACAATCCGTCCAGCGTAAAGCGCCGTGATCATCTGAAAAATGCCTGCGACATCGTCCTTAGGAGCGCTTCTCCGGAAACGGTCTGCGGCCTTGCCCGCAGCATCGGCCGCGAAGGCGAAGCCTGCCGGATTCTGACGCTCCGGGAGCTTCGCGAGGCCGAGGTCGATATGTTCACAACCGTCTTCATCGGAAACTCTCAGACTAAGGTAATCGGCGGCCGGATGGTGACGCCCAGGGGGTATGTCTTATGAATCGTGTTCTCCTCTTTGCCGGAACCACCGAGGGGCGGAGGATCGCGGCCGCCTGCCGCGGCAGATCTCTGGAGCTCCATGTCAGCGTCGCGACGGAATACGGAAAAACGCTGATCGAGCCCGCGCCGAATATCCACGTCACGCACGGCAGGAAGGATGCCGCGGGCATCTTAGAGCTGCTGCGCGAGACCGGGGCGGAGCTTGTCCTGGACGCGACCCACCCCTACGCCGCCGAGGTGACCGCGGCGCTGCGGTCCGTCTGCCTTTCACAGGGCGTGGAGTATCTTCGGGTGCTCCGGAACACCGAGCGGCCGGACGACATTTGCATATTTAAAGACAGCACGGATGACATTGTTGAATACTTAAACAGCGTTCAGGGAAATATCCTTCTCACCGTGGGCAGCAAGGAGCTCGCCGGCTACACGAAGGTCTCGGACTTCGAAAAGCGGGTCTTCGCGCGGATTCTTTCCCTGCCCGAGGCGGTGCGGGCGGCCTTCGACCTCGGCTTCGCCGGGCGGCGCCTGATCTGCATGCAGGGTCCTTTCAGCGAGGAGCTGAACACGGCCCTCCTGCGCTCTCTTGACATCCGGTATCTTGTCACCAAGGACACCGGGGCGGAGGGCGGCTTTCCGGAAAAGATCCGCGCGGCCAAAGCCCTCGGCGTCACGCCGATCGTGCTCCGAAGGCCGTGCGCGGAGACCGGCGTCAGCGTGGAGGAATGTCTCCGGGAGCTCGAAAAGCGCTTCGGTATATCCCTGGCAAATGAAAATGAGGTGACGATCCCCGCGGACGCGGTTTCCCCGACCTCCTCCAGGGTGACGATCCTCGGCGCCGGCCCCGGGGATATGGGCTCCCTGACCCTCGCCGCGGAGCATGCCTGCCAAAAAGCCGGCCTCATCATCGGCTCAAAGCGCATTTGCGAGGCCCTCGCCCGTTTCGGGAAGCCGACGGCCGCCGCCGTCGATCCGCGGGAGATCGAGGCGCTGATCCGCGGCTCCGGGGAGACAAACATCGTCGTCGCCATGTCCGGGGACACCGGTTTTTTCAGCGGGGCAAAGGGCCTTACGGAGCGGATCGCCGACCTTCATCCGGCCCTTATCCCGGGCATTTCCTCGGTGTCTTACTTTTGCAGCCGCGTCGGCACATCCTGGGACGACGCGGTTCTCGCCAGCCTTCACGGCCGGAGCTGCAACATCGCGGCGAAGATCCGCGAAAGCGAGAAGGTCATCGTCCTGACCGGCGGCCCGCAGGGCGTCCGCCGCCTGGCGGAACATCTTTCGGCAAATGCCCTCGGCAGCGTGCTTTTGACCGTGGGTGAGAATCTCTCCTATGAAAACGAAAAAATCACAACAGGAAAGGCCTCGGACATTTGTCAAATGGACTTTGACGGGCTTTCGCTGGTGCTGGCGCAAAATCCCCTTGCCGCCTCTGCCGTGACCTCGCACGGCCGCCCGGACGAGGATTTCGTCCGCGCGGAAAAGATCCCCATGACCAAACAGGAGGTCCGGGCCGTCCTTCTCTCAAAGCTTCGCCTCACGAAAAATGCCGTCTGCTGGGATGTCGGGGCCGGTACCGGCTCGGTCTCTCTGGAAATGACGGAGTGCTGCGAGGACGGCGAGGTCTATGCCGTTGAACAGAAGGAGGAGGCCTGCCGGCTGATCGAGGAAAACAAATGCCGGCTGGGCGTGACGAATGTCACGGTTGTGCGCGGCATCGCCCCGGCCTGCCTCGCGCCGCTCCCCGCGCCCACCCATGTCTTTATCGGCGGCAGCGGCGGGAAGCTCAGGGAGATCCTCGCCGCCGTGCTCGAAAAAAGCCCCGAAGCGCGGATCGTCATCAGCGCGGTGACCCTTGAAACCATCGCCGAGGCGGCGGAAGCGATGAACGCCCTTCCTCTTGGCGAGGTCGAAACCGTCCTTGTGAACGTGTCGAGAAGCAAAAAGCTCGGCGGATACCATCTCCTGGCCGCCCAAAACCCTGTGTATATCTTTTCCTGCAAAGGCAACGGTCATATACATACATAGCCGCAGGTTTCTGTTCAACCCCGAGACGAACAATAGCCGCAGGTTTCTGTTCAATCCCGAGCCGGACACTTGTTTCGCGCCGCTGTCCGGCTGTTGTTTTTCCGAATTCGCGAGGCCCGCGGGATCCGGCTGCCGCTTACATCCCGGAAAAAATTTTGCCCCCCAAGCAGAGGAGAAAACCATGCATAGTCCCCGGCTTGTTTTTGCCGCCCCGTCCAGCGGGAGCGGCAAGACCACCATCACCTGCGGCGTGCTGCAGGCCTTAAAAAATCGCGGAAAACGTCTCTTTTCCTTCAAATGCGGGCCGGATTTTATTGATCCGATGTTTCAGGAGCAGATTCTCGGCGTCCGCTCCGGCACGCTGGACCTCTTCTTTTCGGACGAGGAAACGCTCCGCCGCCTGTACGCGGAAAATGCCGCCGGCGCGGAGCTCGCGGTTATTGAAGGGGTAATGGGCTTTTATGACGGGCTGAGCCCCACCTCCGACCGGGCCTCCACCTGGCAGATCGCGAAAACACTACGCGCCCCGGTCATCCTCATTATCAACGCCCGCGGGCAGTCTCTTTCCGCCCTCGCGGAGCTGGAGGGGTTTCTTCGCTTCCGGGAGGACAGCGGGATCCGCGGCGTGATCTTCAACCAGATGAGCGAGCATGTCTTCCGGGCGCTCGCGCCGAGGGTGCGGGAGATGGGCATTCTTCCGACCGGCTTCCTTCCAAAGGCTCCGGAGCTGACGATAAAGAGCCGCCACCTCGGTCTCCTGACCCCCGGAGAGATCGGGGATCTGAACGAACGGCTGCAAAAGCTCTCGGAAATGCTGGAAAGGACGCTCGACCTTAACGCCCTGCTGAGGCTGGCGGAGGAAGCGCCGGCGCTTTCTTCATCGCAAAACGTTCCGCAGCGGCCCGGCCTAGCAAATGTTCCGACAAGGAATTCTTCGGATCTTTTGCTTTTTTCATCGCAAAACGTTCCGCGGCAGCCCGGCCTGGTCAGCGATCCGTCAGCGTTAACGGCAGATTCCGTCCTTCCTTCCTCTGCGGGAGCTCCTGAGCCTTCCGGCATTAAGCTGGCCGTTGCTAAGGATGAAGCCTTCTGCTTTCTCTACCGCGATAATCTCCGTCTTCTGGAGCGCCTGGGCGCGGATCTTCTGTTTTTCTCCCCGCTCCGCGACCGCTCGCTGCCGGAGGGGGCAAAGGGTCTGCTCCTTCCCGGCGGCTATCCCGAGCTCTACGCGGCGGCTCTTGGCGAGAATCTTTCGATGCGGGAATCCGTCGCCCGGGCCCTCCGCGCGGGACTCCCCTGCCTTGCCGAGTGCGGCGGTTTTCTTTATCTGCACCGGGAGCTGGAGGATATGGAGGGACGCTTTTTCCCCATGGCCGGCGTCATCGACGCCAAAGCCTTCCGGACGGATCGCCTTGGCCGCTTCGGCTACATTACGCTGAAGGCTTCGAGGGATTCCGCCTATTGCAAGGCCGGGGAAGAAATCCGCGCCCACGAATTTCATTACTATGAGAGTGAGGACTGCGGGAGCGATCTTCGCGCCGAAAAGCCCTTCGGCTCCCGATCCTGGGACTGCATCCACGCGGAGGGCAGTCTCTTCGCTGGATTTCCGCATCTCTTCTACGAATCAAATCCAGGATTTGTTTTGAGATTCCTGCGGCGCTGCGCAAAGTACCAACCGCCCCAGGCCGAGGAAGGATGAAACCTGCATGTTTCGGCTTTCCATCCTTCCTTCGGCTCCATAAACGCCTCCCGGGGAAGGATTGTTTGGGCCAGAAGCGCTTTTCCGTCCTTCCGGTGCTTCCCGGAAAGCAACACAGGAAGGATCAAACTCGCATTCCGCGGCTTTCCATCCTTCCTTCGGCTCC
>CACZBB010000167.1 GCA_902779245.1 uncultured Lachnospiraceae bacterium
TTTGTAGCTCCGCCAGTTCACTTAATTTGACGGGATCTGACAGGCCAATTGGATTTACTTAATCGACTCATTAACCTCGCAGGATTTGCCAATCCGGTTTAATAACTTCAACGCAGCGGATCAGGCGGCGGGCAGATAACTTTTTTCGAGGTTAAGTACACGCAGTGTACGTCGAGAAAAAAGTTGCATCTGCCGCGCCGCCGAACCACTGATCTGGCAGAACGCGTGATTCGTTAAACTCGCAGGGGGTTGACAATCTTTTCTTTCATTAGTTGGTAAACCTAACAGGAGGTATTTTTATGGCTGAACGTCGGGTAACTTACCGGGAAGCTACGGATCTGCAAAACACGCAAATGCTCCGTGAAGTTCTCGCAACACTCCCTTCCTTTGTCAAAGACTACTTTCGGGCGGTCGACGCCAGGACAACCGCCAAAACAAAGCTTTCATACGCCTATGATCTTCGTGTATTTTTCGAGTTTTTGAAAGCCATGAATCCGCTTTACAAAGACCGTGAGCTTCGGAATATTACCCTCGAGGACCTTGAACGGCTGACCGCGCGGGATCTTGAGGAATACATGGAGTATTTAAAGCTCTACGACGCGCCGGCAGAACGCACGGGCAGCGAAGGCCGGATCACGAACAGCGTCGTCGGTCAAAAACGGAAAATGTCGGCTCTCAGGAGCTTTTACAAATATTTGTATAAACAGCAAATGATTAAAAGCGATCCGACACAGCTTGTGGATATGCCGAAGGTTCGGGAAAAAGCGATCATACGTTTGGACAGGGATGAAGTACAGGCGCTTTTGACGTATGTCGAGAACTGCGGCGCGTCACTTTCCGGAAAAGCCCTGGAGGCTTATAAAAACACGCGTGAGCGCGACCTTGCTTTGATCACCCTCCTCCTTGGGACCGGGATCCGCGTCTCGGAGTGCGTGGGCCTTGATGTGGAGGATCTTGATTTTCGAAACAACCGCTTCCGGGTCGTTCGAAAAGGCGGCAATGAAGCCATGGTGTACTTTGGTGACGAGGTGCGGGAAGTCCTCCTGAAATACCTGACGGTTCGCGAGGGGATCACGCCGCTGGCCGGACATGAACATGCACTCTTCTACTCTACCCAGCGCCGGCGAATGACTGTTCGGGCTGTTGAAAATCTCGTGACCAAATACGCAAGCGCCGTCACGACAGCCAAGCATATTACGCCGCATAAGCTCCGGAGTACTTACGGCACGGCTCTTTACCAGGAAACCGGGGATATTTACCTTGTCGCGGACGTTCTTGGCCACAAGGATGTCAACACCACGCGGAAGCACTACGCGGCCATGAACGAGGAGCGCCGCCAGAGCGCCGCCAACGCCGTCCGTCTGCGCAAAGCCGAAAAGTAACCGTAGTCACTGCCGGAAATTTCTGCTAAAATGGTAACATGAAGCAAATCAAAACATATTCCAAGGAGAGCAAATGATGAACAAGAAACAAATTGGATGTACAGCCGTATTCGTTTTGCTGATCAGCCTGATGCTGGCCGCCTGCGGGAACGCCCGGTCGGGGCAGGGTGCGGTGAGCTCCCTTAGCGGAACGGCGTCGGAGAACGCCGTTTCCGCGCAAAGCCCGGGGACGGAGGATGCCTCCATCACCGGGATCATCGGAGCGATGGATGAGGAAGTCCAGTCCCTGGAAGAGCATCTGACGGACAAAGTCATCGTGAACATTGCCGGGATGGAGTTTTGCACCGGAACGTTCAGCGGTCATGAGGTTGTCGTTGTAAAATGCAACATCGGAAAAGTCAATGCGGGGATCTGCGCGCAGCTTCTGATCGAAGATTTTCATGTCGACCGCATCATCAATACCGGCGTGGCCGGCTCTCTGGACGCAAAAATAGACATCGGCGATATCGTTATCTCCAAAGACGCGGTTCAGCACGATTATGACCTGACGCCGCTCGGTGCGAAACCGGGTGAGTTCATGGACTTTGGCGTGACAGCGTTCCCGGCGGATGCGGCCATGCAGGAGAGTGCCCTGAAGGCTGTCAGCGAGGTCGCTCCCGAGATTCATGCCTTTGTCGGACGCGTCTGCAGCGGCGACCAGTTCATTGCTTCCAAAGCGCAGAAGCAGAAGATTCTGGACAACTTTGGCGGTCTTTGCTGTGAGATGGAGGGCGGCGCGATCGCGCAGGTCTGCTATGTCAATAAAACGCCCTTTGTCATTATTCGCGCAATTTCCGACAAGGCGGATGATTCCGAGGAAATTTCCTACGAGACCTTCAAAAAATCAGCCGCCGCACGCTGCGCGGCGATCACGGAGTATATGGTCTCACATTTAGAATAAGCGGACATACGGCGGCTGCCGTTCACCCCCGAGCCAGACATTGGCGGCAGTTAAATTTGAAAATCCGAGAATATTTTCGTGCATATTTGCCGAAAGTTTGCTATACTATGGGCAGAAGTTTGTTTACATTTTCTGTGCACACGGAGGTTTCTGATGAATGCCCTGAACTTTATCCTTGCGCTGCTGCCGATCCTCTGGCTGATCCTTGCGATGAGTATTTTGAAAATGCCGGGCTACCGGGCCTGTCTGATCGCGCTTGTGATCACGGCCGCCCTGGCCCTCTTCTACTGGCATCAGGTTCCCCTGAACACGGCCACGGCGGCTCTGGAAGGGGTACTCAACGCGCTCTGGCCGATCATCATCGTGATTATCGCCGCGCTTTTCACGTACAACCTGACGCTGAAAACCGGGGCGATGGAGACCATCAAGGCCATGCTGGGAAGCGTCTCGACCGACAAGCGCGTCCTCATGCTGATCATCGCCTGGGGCTTCGGCAACTTCATGGAGGGCATGGCCGGCTTCGGGACGGCGGTAGCCATTCCGGCGGGGATTCTCGTCGGGCTCGGCTTTGACCCGATCCTCTCGATCGTCTCCTGCCTCGTCATCAATTCCACGCCGACCGCCTTCGGCAGCGTCGGTGTTCCGGCGACGACCATGGCCAACATCACCGGCCTGAACATCCTCCAGATCTGCTCCTCCACCGCCATCATGCAGATGCTTCTGACCTTTGCCGCACCGTTCCTCGGGGTGATCATTATCGGCAAGGGCACGAAGGCGCTGAAGGGAATGATCCCGTTTATCCTGATCGCGGCGATTTCCTTTATCATTCCGCAGTTCATCGCGGCATCCTTCATCGGCTCCGAGCTGCCGAACATCATCGGCTCGATCATTTCCATGGCGGCCATGATCGCGGCGGCAAAGCTCCTTCCGCCGAAAACGCCGCCGGAATTTGTCGTGGAAAAAAGCGCGGACGCTCCGAAGCTCACGGTCGGGGGATCCGTCAGGGCCTGGTCTCCGTTTATCCTGATCTTCATTTTCCTGCTGTTTAGCTCGCCGCTCTTCCCGTTCATCAACGCACCGCTCTCTTCGATCAAAACCTCCGCGTCCTTCTACGCGGGCGAGAATCCGGCGACGCTGACGTTCTACTGGATCAATACGCCGGGCGTTCTGATCCTGCTGGCGGGCTTTATCGGCGGACTCATCCAGGGCGCGTCCTTCGGCACGATGTTCGGGGTACTCGGAAAGACGATCAAGACCAATGTAAAGACGATCGTGACGATCTGCAGTGTGCTGGCCGTCGCCAAGATCATGGGCTACAGCGGCATGACCTCGGATATCGCGACCGTCCTGGTGGCCGTGACCGGCTCGATGTTCCCGCTGATCTCCCCGGTCATCGGTGTCATCGGCGGCTTTGTGACCGGAAGCGGTACGTCGACGACCGTGCTCTTCGGCTCGCTTCAGGTACAGACCGCGGAGGCGATCGGTTCGAATCCGGTCTGGCTCGCGGCCGCGAACCTCGTCGGCGCCGGCATCGGGAAAATGGTCTGCCCGCAGAGCATCGCTATCGGAACCGCAGCCGTCGGCATCTCCGGCTCCGAGAGCAAGGTGCTTTCCAAGGTTGCTATCTTCTGCCTGATCTTCGCGGTGCTGGCCGGAATCTTCTGCTTCACGCTCCCGCTCCTGGGGATCGGCGGGTAAGCCCGCGAGCCGCACGCTACCGAAGGCAGCAAATTGCCTGACTCGGCTCTGTGAATATTCGATGCAGCGAATCAGACAGCGGGCAGATAGCTTTTCCAGGTCAGGTGTCCGCAGGGCACGTCTGGAAAATCAGGCATCTGCCGCGGCCGTCGGGTTACCGTTAGAGTTACCGTCACCACATAGAATTTATGATTGAGCCATAAAAATCACCGGGTTCTGGCTATTCAGATCCCGGTGTTTTTAAATATTGGTTCGGGTGTCAAAACATCCGATTCATGATTAAAACGGTATCCCCAGCTCTCCAAGCTTTTTTCCCTCCGGGCCGTACATTTCAGTGCGGAGGATGCGGACAGCCTCGGGATCGATGATCTGGCCGGCGAAGGCGGCAAAGGCCTCAAGGACGGTTTCCGGCTTCAGATTTGCGGCGCTGCCGGCGGAGACGGACAGAAAGATCACACGCGGATAGCCCGCCTCGGCCATTTCTCTGCAAATGTTGGCTCCGCAAAAGTTCTGGAGCCCGTCAAATGCCGTCTGACCGGACTGAACGCGCTCGTCCGCGGACTTTTGGGCTTTTTCTGCCGCCGGGTTGCTTTGATCCGCCGGCCAAAGGACGTTTTTTTTAGCCTGATCCATCAGATCAGCGGCCTCCCCGAAATCGAGTTTCTTCATATTATAAAGGAGAGGCTTGATATCGGTATCGCTTTCGGTTTTCTTGGAAACCTTGTGGATGACGATTTCCTCCTGAGAGAGGAAGCCGGAGATGGTTTCGGGGTCCGTTATTCCCGGAAGATACCCTTCCTCGAGAAAAACGAGAT
>CACZBB010000168.1 GCA_902779245.1 uncultured Lachnospiraceae bacterium
CTTTCCTTTTTTCATGATACTGTTCCTCTCCCTCACGTTGCGTTGGGTTTTTCTTATTGTGATCGGCAGCCTTGGCGGTTAATCCGGCAAATGCCGGCACGCGGAGTCTGCCGCTTTCACCTTTGGTTCAGGTGTCAAAACACCCGATTCACGGATTGCTCCGTGCTTTCGCACGTCCGCATAAGTTCGATTACGGAGACATAGGCTTCCGTAACCACTTATTTCGAAATCCGCTCGTTTTGCAGGTTATTTTTTCACGCACTTTTGGCACTTGGATCACCATCGGACGGAAAACAGTAAAATGCCTGCATTTTGTTTCCCGCGCCGGGCGCGGCATATTCCCTCCGCGCATCAATGAGCATTTCCGTCAATGATCTTATCCGCGGCTGCTTCCGCCGTCTTCGTCCGCGGATCCTTCCGCCATCTCCGCCTCCGCCGCCTTCAGCATCAGAGCGCATTCGACGCGCTTTCGCTGAAGCTCGCAGCCGATCTCATAGACATCATTGATGCCGCCCGTGAAATTATAGGAGTTGGCCGCGCAGCCGCCGCTGCAGTAAAACCTTGCAAAGCACGTCGCGCACTCCTTTTTGGAGTAGACGTTAACCATCTTGAATTCCCGAACGATATCGTCCCGGACAATTCCTTCCCCGACATTCCCCAAAAGGAAGCTTTCGGTGCCGACAAACTGATGACAGGGGTAAAAATCGCCCCACGGCGTGACGGCCAGATACTCCGTACCCGACCCGCATCCGGACAGACGCTTGTAGACGCAGGGACCACCCGATAAATCTATCATAAAATGGAAGAAATTAAAAGCCCTACCTTCTTTTTTTCGGCGAATCATTTCGCGGGCGAGGCGATCGTACTGCTCAAGGAGCACCGGGATGTCCTCCGGGCGAAGCGCGTAATCCTCGGTGGGCGGGGCGACGACCGGTTCCACGGAGATCTGGTCGAACCCGAGATCCGCCAGATGCAGCACATCCTCCGAGAAATCCAGGTTCCAGTGCGTAAAGGTCCCGCGCACGTAATAGGACAGACCGAGCTCCTGACGCATTTTCGCGAATTTCAGTAATTTCGGAAGAATAACGTCATAGCTGCCCTGCCCCCCGCGGAACGGCCGCATGCGGTCGTGGACTTCCTTCCGACCGTCTATGGAAAGCACCACGTTGTGCATTTCCCGGTTGCAGAACTCCATGATCTCGTCATTTAAGAGAACGCCATTGGTTGTGATCGTGAAACGGAAATGCTTCGGCGCCGGGCCATCCTTGGATTTTTCTTCGATCTGCCGGCCATAAGCCACCAGTTCCTTCACGACCTGCCAGTTCATAAGCGGCTCGCCGCCAAAGAAATCGACCTCCAGATTCTTGCGCTGCCCGGAACGCCCGGCCAGGAAATCCAGAGCCTTCTTTCCGACCTCAAGGGACATGAGCGCCCGCCGTCCGTGGTACTCTCCCTCCTCCGCGAAACAGTAGCGGCAGGCGAGATTGCAATCATGAGCGATGTGAAGACAGAGAGCCTTGACCACGGTCGGCCGCTCCGCGAACCTTTCGATGGACGGTCGGTAAGGCTCCGGCGAAAAAAGACTTCCTTCTCTTCGAAGCTGGGCGATCTCCGCAAAGACCTCGTCCACCGCATCCGTTTCCGGTGTTTTCGGAAGGCCTTTCGCCGCGCGCAGCGCAGCCTCGGCACCTGCCGGATCTTCCGGCGTCTTTGAGAGCGCGGCCACCGCCTCGTAAAGAAGCTCATCGCCCACGTGAACCGAGCCGCTCGGAACGTCCAGGATCATGTGGAAGCCATTCGACACATACTGATGTACCTGCATTCTTTATATTCCTATTTCTCTTACAAAAACAGAGAGCCTGCTTTCACAGGCTCCCGTATCTTACGCGTTTGAACCGTTCCCTTTATTTCTTTTCGCAGCTCTGGTTGCCGACGGTGCAGCTGGTCTTGCAGGCCGACTGGCAGGATGTCTGGCACTCGCCGCAGCCGCCCTTCTTCACGGTTTCCTGCAGATTTTTCGTATTCAGGCTCTTAACATGCTTCATGGAAATATCCTCCGAATAGTATTATATAATGAAAAGATCCGTCCGGCAGTAATCCGCCTGAACGCACTTTGTTATTATACCACGTACAAAAGTACAGTACAATAATAAATTTTGTGAATTCTGTGCGCTTTCGCCTCGAAATCAGATGCCGGAGCTGCTTTTCCTAAAACGAAAAATCTTTATCGTTTCCGGGCACGGCTGTCAAAGCTCAAATCAAACGGGCACTTTAGGCTTATGGCAACCCGCCGGAATCGCCAAGTCGAAAAGAGCATCCTTGCATTTTCTATGAGAATAGCTTAAAATTACAGAAGATTAGAAAGTTCGTTTTCAATGCTGACGGAGTTTTTCCTCATGGATAATATCGCGATTCTGCAGGCCGTCATTCTCATCGTCCTGCTTATCTTATCTTCTTTCTTCTCCTCCGCGGAGACAGCCTTAACGACCGTGAACCTGATCCGGATCGGGATCCTGGCGGAGGAAGGAAACAAAAAAGCCCGGACCGTTCAGCGCGTCACCGGGGACCGCTCGAAGATGCTGACCGCCATCTTAATCGGAAACAACATTGTCAATATCGCGGCGACCTCCCTGACAACCGTTTTTGTTATCCGCCTTTTCGGAAACGACGCCGTCGGGATCGCCTCCGGCATCCTTACGCTTCTCGTGCTGATCTTTGGCGAGATCACGCCGAAAAGCTACGCCGCCGCGAAGGCCGAGGAGCTTTCCCTCCGCTACGCAGGCATCATCCGGGTACTGATGACCGTCCTGACGCCGGTCATTTTCCTCGTGGAGGGCATTTCCCGTCTGTTCCTTCTTCTGGCCCATGTCGATCCGAACGCCCGCAAGTCCATCACGGAAAGCGAGCTCCGTTCCGTCGTCGATGTCTCCGAAAAAGAAGGCGTGATCGAATCGGACGAGAGCCAGATGATCAACAATGTTATCGACCTCGGCGACACCCGCGCCGAGGAAATCATGATTCCCCGGGTCGATATGACCGAGGTCCCGATCGACATGGACTATCAGGGACTGATCGAGGTCTTCCGCCGGGAGCGCTACACCCGCGTGCCCGTATACGAGGGTCGGAGCGACAACATCGTGGGCATCATCAACCTGAAGGATCTTCTTCTGACGGATCCTGAGGATTTTTCCGTGCGAAAGCTCATGGTGAAGCCCGCCTTTACCTTCGAAACCAAAAACATCTCCGACCTTCTTGACGAGATGCGCGAGAAATCCCTCTCCATCGTGATTGTCCTCGACGAGTACGGCGCGGCGGCGGGTCTCATTACCATGGAGGATATCCTGGAGGAGATCGTCGGAGATATCCGCGACGAGTATGAGGGACGCGATGCCCCCGAGATCACGGAGCTGACGCCGGGCAGGGAATATACCTGCCGCGGCTCCGCGGACATTGACGAGGTCAACGAGGCGACCGGACTTTCTCTGGTGACGGAAAACTACCATACCATCGGCGGATATCTCATTGAGCACTCCGAGGACAGTCTCCCGAAGATCGGAGAATATATCGTGACCCCCGAGGGCGCGAAGCTGATCGTCGAAGCCGTCCACCGCAACCGTATCCAGAGAGTCCACATATACCTCCCGGATGAGCCAACGGATTCCGAGGCGTAAGGCCTTGCCTTGTTCCTGTTCACACCCGTTCCGCGGCCGCCCGGCCGCCGGGGCTGGCATGAGCCATCTCTTCTGCCATTTTATACGAGGATGCCATGTATTATTTTATACTGAACCCCAACGCGAAATCCGGCGGCAGCGATTCCGTCTGGAACCGCATCGAAAAAACCCTGCAAGCCGAAAATCTTTCTTACAAGTCCTTCGTGACGGAGCATCCCGGTCATGGAACCCAGATCGCGGCTTCGATCTCCGCCCACGACCCGGAGGCGACGATCATCGCCGTCGGCGGGGACGGCACGATCCACGACATCCTCTGCGGCCTGGAAAATCTGGAAACGGTATCCTTCGGCGTGATCCCGAGCGGCTCTGGCAATGACTTTGCCCGGGGCATGGGCATAATGCGGAAAACGAATCCGGCGATCCAGACGGTCATCCATCCGAAAAGCTTCAGAAAAATGGATGTCGGGTTTCTGACCGACCGCCCGGAGCTTCGTTTCGGCGTCAGCGCCGGCATCGGCTTCGACGCCTCGATCTGCCACGAAGCCCTGCGCTCCCGCATAAAACATGCCCTGAATATCCTCCACGCCGGGAACCTGACCTACTCTCTTCTCGCCTTGAAGCAGGCCGCCTTCTATAAGCCGGGGCCGATGACGGTCATTATCGACGATGCCGCGCGCTATGATTTCCGGAAGGTCTTCTTTGCCGCGGTCATGAACCAACAGTATCAGGGGGGTGGGCTCCAGCTATGCCCTTCCGCGGATCCCTCGGACCAATACCTCGACGTTTTCATCTGCGGAGATATTTCCCGCTTAAAGCTCCTGACCTTTTTGCCCACGGCTTATTCCGGAAAACATACGCATCATAAAGGCCTGCATTTTCTCCGCGGCCGCAAGGTGCAGATCATCGCCGATAAATCGCGTCCCGTGCATCTTGACGGGGAATCCGGAGGATACTCCCGAACACTCACCGCCGGCATCTGCCCGTCGCAGCTGAAAGTGCTGATCCCGGAGTAAGGAGCTGTCACGAAATAAAATGTACAGATTGCGTAGGATATTTTTCCGAGGGCAAGGAAGAAAGCCGAAGTCGTAGCGGGCTACGACAAGGTTT
>CACZBB010000169.1 GCA_902779245.1 uncultured Lachnospiraceae bacterium
AAGGCACGGACTGTTTTCTGTACGCTGAGGCGTGCCATCGCCCGCAGGGCGATTTCATTGCAAAACGCCTTCGTTTCTGGTCACCGTGTGACCAGAAACAATTTTTCCACAGTGTTTTCGCTAAGCCTCCAACCGAAGTTACGACCGTGAAGAACAGCAAAGGACATGCAAATGTATACGATCTTGGAGATGTTACAGAATTATTCGGCGGAGTATCCCAACGTTCCGATCTTGTTTGACGACACCCATACGAAAGGAATAACGTATTCGCAATTTGATGAAATGACCGGCAGGGTCTATGCCTGGCTGAAGAATCAGGGGATCGGCAGAGAACAATTTGTCCTGATCAACCTGCCAAGAGGCGTTTTTCCGGTGGCTGCCATGATTGGCGTATGGAAGGCGGGAGCCGCCTGGGTGCTTGTCGAGGATACCTATGCGCCTGACCGCATTGCCTACATCCGCAGGGACTGCGGCTGCGTGGCCGAGCTAAACAAGGACAACTGGGATATGATCATGCATACGCAGCCTCTTTCCGGATTCGAGACGGCAGATGCCCACGACGCGGCTTACGCGATCTATACCTCCGGCACGACGGGAAATCCGAAAGGTGTTCTCCATGAATACGGAAATCTGCGTCTGGCGATCGATTCGATCCAGATCGACGCGGCAACGCCGATCCATTCAAAGGACAGGATCGCTCTGCTTGCGCCACTGAACTTTGTGGCGTCCGTCATCGTGATCCTGAAAGCACTGAGCATTCCCTGCGGCAGAAATTATATCGTTTCCTACACGGTGGTCAAGAATCCGCAGAAGCTGGCGCGGTTCTTCTTCGAGAAACGGATCACCATCACGTTCCTGACGCCCTCCTATGCCCGAAAGATCGGAGCCCGGACAGGCCCTTTCCTTCGCATGCTGATCGTCGGGAGCGAGCCGGCCAACAATCTTAGCAGCAAGTCCGTTTCGCTGGTCAATGTCTACGCGGCCAGCGAAAGCGGATTTGCCGTCGGCATCTTTACGATCGATCAGTCCTATGAGGTCTGCCCGATCGGAAATCCGAAAGTTGATATCAAGATCCGGCTTTTAGACGAAGACGGAAAGGATGTTCCGGAGGGAGAGACCGGAGAGCTCTGCTTTGAGGATCCTTACGTCCGCGGATATCTCAATCTCCCGGAGGAAACGGAAAAATCGTTCAGAGACGGCTATTACCACAGCGGCGATCTTGCCCGCCGGGATGCCGGCGGGAACTATGTCCTGCTGGGCAGAAGCGGGGATATGATCAAGATCAACGGAAACAGGATCGAGCCGGCCGAGATCGAGGCCGCCGTCTGCCAGGCTTTGGGGATCCAATGGGCAGCCGCAAGAGGATTTGACGAAAACGGAAAGAGCTTTCTATGCGCCTATTATAAGGAGGATATCGTATTTGACACGGACCATCTCCGAAACGAGCTCCTGAAACGTCTGCCCTATTATATGATTCCTTCCTACTTTGTCAAAGTAACGGAAATACCGCTCAAGGCTAATGGCAAGATGGACCGCATGGCGCTTCCGAAACCGGATATCCGCGATTTCCGGTCGGATTACGTCGCGCCGACGACCGAGACGGAGAAAAAGCTCTGCCGGGCATTTGAAAAAGTGCTGAAAATCGAACGCGCGGGTATTCATGATAACTTCTACGAGATGGGCGGAGACTCCCTCACCTCCATAGAACTGATCGTCGAGAGCGGTCTCCCGGGACTTAACGCGGGCGAGGTTTTTCGCGGCCGGACGCCCGAAAAAATCGCCGTATTATACGAAGAACGCCATTCTCACGATGCCGGGGTAAACCTGGATGAGAAAAATGCCCTCGCCTTGCAGAACGCGCATCCGCTCACCACGGAACAACTCTATATGGTCGATTATCAGCTTTATACGCCGAGCTCGACCATGTACAATCTTTATACCATGATGAAGCTGGATCTGGAGAGCTTTGATATGGAAGCAATGGCTTCCGCCATGCAGAACGTGATCCGCCGGCATCCGGCGCTTCTGACGACCTTTTTCTGGAATGAAGACGGGGTGCTTTCCCAGAAATATACGCCGGAGATCCTGCAGGACATCCATGTAGAGAAGCTGACCGAGTTCGAATTCCGGTTTGTTAAGGACAGCCTGGTCTATCCGTTCAAGATCGTCGGCGGAAAGCTGTTCCGCTGCCGGGTCTTTGAGACGGAGAAAAACGGATATATCTTTTTCGATGTGCATCATTCCCTGTGCGACGGCAGATCGTTAAAGATCCTGATGGAGGATGTCGCAAAAATCATCGCCGGCATCCGTCCGGATCCGGATTACTACTACCTGATGCTTCAGAATCGGGAAGAAGAACTTGTTTCCGCGTTTTATGAGGAGAGCAAAAAATATTTTGAAGATCGCTATGACGGCATCAACTGGACCTGCCATCCTCCCTTCGACAACGAGACCCGGAAAAATCAGCTGGGCGAGCTCACGGCCGAGCTTGGACTTCACCCTTCACAGCTGGCGGAGGTGGAGCGCACCTATAAGATTACAAGAAATGAATTCTTCATCACGGCCGCCGCTCTCGCCGTATCGATCTACACCAATAAAAATGACATCATGCTCTCCTGGATCTACAACGGCCGGGAAGATGTACAGAATCTCTCCACGATCGGCCTCCTTTTTAGAGACCTTCCGGTCGGCATCCGGCTCAGGGATCATGAAACACTGCGAGAGCTCTTTGCGGACGTTCACGATCAGGTCCGGGAAGGCATCGAGCACAGCTGCTATCCCTATGTGGAGAAGAATGGCCTGAACCTGAACAAAGAAACCGTATATCTTCTCTACCAGCAGGATATCCGCGACATGGACGGCTACGGGATCGAAACGATCGACATCCGTCAGAATCAGGCGGCCTCCCAGTCTGTCCTCGACATCGAGATCCTCGACAGCTCAGACGGTTTTCAGATGATGATCGATTATTTTTCAAGCCTGTATGAAGACGAGAGCATTGAGCGATTCAAGGATATTTTTATCCGGACAGCCCACGTTCTCGCGACGTACCATTCACAGGCCGACGTGACGGTCAAAAAGCTCAAAGAAAAACTTTTCGATCTGAAAAACTTTTTCTATTATATCGTCGGTATTATCTCGAGAAAGATATGAGCGGAAACATGGAACAGGAACAGACGCTTGTGCAGGATAAGGAGTTAGCTCAGGATTTTTCATTCTGGTCTCTGCTGAAATATACCGCGCCCAGTATTTTCACGTTTGTCTTTATAGCCGTCTATCAGATGGTGGACGGCCTGTTCATTGAGCGTTTCGTCGGCGATCTGGCCATCAGCGCCGTCAACCTGTATTACCCCGTTGTCAGCCTTTTCATTGCCATCGGCATCATGATCGGCACCGGCGGCAATGCCATGATTGTCCGGAAAATCGGTGAAGGAAAAAGGAAGGAAGCGGGCGAGACCTTCTCAAGAATCCTTCTTTTCACGGTCATCCTCGGGATCCTGATCACATTTGCCTGCCTGGCTTTCGCGGATCCGATCATGCGGCTCTGCGGGGCTACCGACGGAAATATCGGGTATCTGCGCCCTTATTACATGCTTTTGTCCGCTTTCTCGATCACGATCCTGCTCCAGTCGGAGCTGGGCATCCTCATCATCGGGGAAGGCCGGACCGTAACCGCGGCCGTGGTGATCATGGTCGGCGGCGTGCTGAACTGTGTTCTGGATTATCTTTTTATGGGCTGTCTCAAGCTTGGCATCTGGGGCGCGGCCGCCGCGACCGTCATCGGCTACTGCAGCACCATCGTCTACGCGGTCTGGTTTTATGTCATTGCCAGAAAAAGCTCCTACAAGATCGAGCTGGCCAAGCCTTCCCTTAAGGAGATCTGGACCGTCTGCTTTAACGGTTCCTCGGACATGGTCTCCAACCTTGCCGGCGGCGTCAGTGTTCTCTTTATGAATCATCTCGCCTTTCGCTGCTACGGGGAGGTTGGCGTCAGCTCACTCTCGGTCGTCACGTTCCTGCAGTTTTTAATCGAGGCGGTTTTCATGGGCTTTACGACGGCCGTGGAACCGGTCTTCTCCTATCACTATGGCAGTGGAAATACCCAGACGCGCAAAAAGGTTTATAAGTACAGCGTACGCTGGTGCTTTCTTCTCGGAACGGTGCTGATCGTTGTGCTCTTCCTCCTTCGCGGCGTGATCACGGGCATATACTTTAAGCCGGATACGGAATTTTACCGGATCTCCCTTCTGGGCTATATGCTCTCCCTTCC
This sequence comes from uncultured Lachnospiraceae bacterium, assembly GCA_902779245.1. Classification (GTDB taxonomy): domain Bacteria; phylum Bacillota; class Clostridia; order Lachnospirales; family Lachnospiraceae; genus Chordicoccus. The sequence continues at coordinate 4,271 of CACZBB010000169.1, forward strand.
GGCCTGTCTTTTCACGGGCTATAACCAGTTCGGTTCGGGGCTCTTTACAGCTTTCTCGAACGGGCTCGTCTCAGGCTTTCTGTCCCTGATCCGCACCTTCGCCCTCCTTGTCCTCTGCCTGTTTTCGCTGACAGCCCTGTTTTCCGGATCCGGATTATGGAGCGCCTGGCCGGCGGCGGAATTCTTAAGCTTTATCATCACGGCGATCTTCCTCAGAAAATATCGCGGAAGATATCAATACGCGTAACTTTGTATCATCGGGCAGAGGGAGGCGGTCGCCGAACCTCTTCCCCTTCTCACAAGCCGCGCGCTGCCGAAAGCAGAAAAATTCTTTTCGCGTCTCTGTGAATCTATAGTTACAAGTCACTCCCGTGCCAAACACTCGCTGTTTGGCACGGGCCAATGACATAAATCAGCCTGTGTATGAACCATAAAATTATAGTTTGTCGCTGACCTGCGTTTCACAGAAAACAGTCCACTGGACTGTTTTCTGTACACTGAG
>CACZBB010000170.1 GCA_902779245.1 uncultured Lachnospiraceae bacterium
GCCTGGCACATGATGCAGCTGTAGTAAACATCCACGCCTTCGTCGGTCAGGGTGTTCAGACGTTCGTCACGCTTGTCGAAGGACGGGATCGCCACTTCGTGTCTCAGCTTCTTAACCTCTTCCGGATCTCACGCGCTTCCCTAGTGTTTCTGAGGAGCAACTGGTACAGTTCATCTGAATATGTCCCGACATATGTTGACGTGACCCGGCTTCCGACCCGCTTACGCGTATAGAGATATTTCTGGCCGCTTACTTCTTTGATTTCAGGTGTACCTTCATAAGGGATCAGCGATAATCTCGCGTTCAGATCAGCTCGCTCACGAAGAGCAGATTGGATCTCATCAAATACAGACATGAAAGCAGGTGATCGTATGATAAAAACCTTAGATGAACTGATTACGGCGGATATCCGGACGATAGCGATCGCGGGGCATGTCCGTCCGGACGGCGATTGCTTCGGCTCGACCACGGCCGTATGGAGCTATTTAACGAAGAACTATCCGGAGCTTTCAGTCAGCCTTTATTTAGAGGAGATGCCGCCGGAATTCCGGTTCCTGCCGGGAAGCGAAACGTATCTTAGCGAGGTGAAGGATTCCGCACCGGTGGATCTTTTCATCTCCTGTGACGTCAGCACCGTGGAGCGCATCGGCGTCGCCGGCGAGCTGTTTGAAAATGCAAAACGGCGCGTTTGCTTTGACCATCATATCAGCAATCCGGGGTTCGCGGATGAAAATCATATCTATCCGGACGCAAGCTCCTGCGCGGAGGTCATCTTCAATTACATTCCGTACGAAAAGCTGGACCTTGATACGGCCTCTTCAATCTATACGGGGATCGTCCATGACACGGGCGTTTTTCAGCAGGCCAACACCACCCCGGAAACCATGGAAGCCGCCGCAAAGCTTCTCCGGAAGGGCGTTCCGGGCGCCTGGATCGTTGATAAATCCGTCAATGAGCGGTCACACGCCCGGACGCTGCTTTTTGGGGCGGCCTTTCTCCGCAGCCGCCTGTTTCTTGACGGCCAGGTGGTTATGAGTCACCTGTGCCTGTCGGATTTTGAGAAATATGGCTGCAGCAGCTCGGATTCTCAGGGGATCGTCGCGGAGCTTCGGAAGACGACCGGCGCGGAAGTCGCGGCCTTCGCTTATGAAATCGAACCGGATTCCTACCGTGTATCCTTAAGAAGCTGCGAATATCTCAACGTTTCCGATGCCGCCGCGCATTTCGGCGGCGGCGGTCACGTCCGCGCGGCGGGCTGCGGTGTCAAAGGATCTGTGGCGGAGGTTTATTCGCAGATCCTCGCCGTCTTAAAGACGGCGCTGGAAAATACCCGCGCATCCGGCATCTGACGGCGCGGCGCCGGCGCTTCCGGATCCGGATCCTCCGGGCTTCTTTCATCCGGGCCGGCCACGGCCCCTTAAGAAATGCGTTGGATGCTTGTTTTTTGTATATACGAAAGGATGCTTATGACACAGGGGGTTCTTGTCGTAAACAAGGAGCCGGGAATGACCTCTTTCGGGGTCATCGCCCGGCTGCGACATATTTTTGAGCAAAAAAAGATCGGTCACACGGGGACGCTGGATCCTGACGCGGAAGGCGTCCTTTTGGTATGTCTTGGGCGGGCCACCCATCTCGTCGATCATTTGTCAACGGGGACGAAAGCCTACGAGGCGGTCTTATTATTAGGAAGAAAAACCGATACCCAGGACACCTCCGGGGAGATCCTTTCGGAAAAGCCGGTTACGGCGACCGAGGAGGAGGTTCGGGAGGCGGTCCTTTCCTTCGAAGGACCGCAGCTCCAGCTTCCGCCCATGTACTCCGCGCTCAAGGTTGGCGGAAAAAAGCTCGTGAACCTCGCGCGGCGAGGCATCGAAGTCGAGCGTAAGCCCCGGGAGGTCACGTTCTCGGATATCGAGCTCCTGGACATCGCGCTTCCGCGCGTGCGGTTCCGCGTCACCTGTACCCGCGGCGCGTATATCCGGACACTCTGCGAGGATATCGGCGAAAAGCTTGGCTGCGGCGGGTGCATGGAGCATCTCGTCCGGATCCGCGTCGGGGAATTCGGGCTTCAAAGCGCCAGAACCCTGGACGAGATCGCCGCCCTTCACGACGCGGGAACGCCGGAGGCGTCGTATATCTGGCCGATCGACTATTTTTATCGCATGTATCCGGCCTTTCTTGTTTCCGGAGAGACCGAGATCACCGCGAGGCACGGCGGACGGTTCTACAAAAAAGAGGCAAAAGTATACGCCGAAGAACCGTATTCGGACGCCGCGGAAACGGAAACCGCCGAGGAAGTCCGGGAAATGGCGGATCTTGGCGGAGATCATGCCCGCGATCCCCAGGAAGCCTTCAAAATCCGCCTGTACGGTGAAAACGGCGGCTTTATCGGCGTCTTTTACAAGGAAAAAGGCTTTTACAGACAGTTTCAGATGTATGTATAGTGAACGAATTTTATGTTGCCGTCCGGCAGAACATGTGGGTTAGAGGTGAAAAGCATGCGCATAATCACAGAGCCAGAGAATATCCGATGGGAGGGTCCGACCGTACTCACCCTGGGCAAGTTCGACGGCCTGCATCGGGGGCATCAGACCCTGGTACAGCGGGTCAGGGAAAAAGCTAAGGAGCTGGGCGTGTCGGCGCTTGTCCTTTCCTTTTCCGTCTCGAAGGAATTTCTTCTTTCTGCCGAGGAAAAACGGCAGTTCCTCGCCGCCATGGGGATGGATGGACATTTAGAGCTTCCGCTTACCCCTGCGATCCTTTCCATGGAGGCGGAGGACTTTGTCCGGGACATCCTTGTCGGCCGCCTTTCTGCCCGACATCTGGTCGTCGGCGAGGATTTTCGTTTCGGCCACGGGCGACTGGGGGATACGGAGCTGCTCATTAAGCTCGGACGGAATCTGGGTTTTGGCGTGGACGTTCTGCCGAAGCTTCGGGAGGGCGGGGAACGGATCTCCAGCACGCGTATCCGGGATCACCTTTTCGCGGGCCGCATGGAAGAGGCCGAAAAGCTCCTCGGCTATCCCTATTTTGTGACGGGGGAGATCGTTCACGGACGCCGGCTCGGCCGGACCATCGGTTTCCCGACCACGAACCTTCTCCCGGAACGCGGGAAGGTTCTCCCGCCAAACGGCGTGTATTTTGTGCGCTCGGAGGTACACGGCAAAAGCTATCCGGGCATCGCGGATCTTGGGACGAAGCCGACGGTGGACGGCCGGATCGTCGGGGTAGAGACGCACCTTTTGGGGCTTTCGGAGGATCTCTACGGGCAGGCACAGAAAGTCGAGCTTTTGCATTTTCATCGTCCGGAGCAGAAGTTCCCGGATCTTGAAGCTCTCTGCCGACAGATCGCGGACGACCGGGAAAAAGCCCTCCGATTCTTCAAAATGCCGGAATCTGAAAAGAAATAATCAAAATACATGTGAAAAAATCCTAATTTGTGGTATGATATAAGAAGTTTTTCTGTGCGTTTTGCAGATCGCCACGCGGCGGAACGGCAAAACCCTTTGACCAATGATGAAAGCTCCATTTGTCAAACAAGTAAAAAGGAGTCGGAAAACATGAAGAATCATGCCAAGGATGAGAAAAAACACAGGGCGTCCTTAGCGGCCAGGTACGCTTCGGATCAGTTCGAGAAGGACTTTTCGTATGACGGCAGCGATCTGGGGCTGACGGTGGGCGACGAACTGACCTTTAAGGTCTGGGCACCGGAAGCGGACAGGGTCGAACTCAGGATTTACGAGACCGGAGACCCTGAGCGCGCTGATCTGCTGGAGAGCCGCGCTATGAACCCGGCGGAAAAAGGGGTCTTTGTCCTGCAGACGGAAAGGGAGCTGCTCGGAAGATACTATACCTACGGCGTGACCCGTGAAGACACGGTGACCGAAGCGGTCGATCCGTATGCCCGGACGACGGGCGTAAACGGCTCCCGCGCGATGATTCTGGACCTCAAAACGACGGATCCCGAGGGCTGGGAGGAGGACAGCAACCCGCATCGGCAGGAGACGATCAACGACGCGGTCATATATGAGCTGTCCGTCCGCGATCTCTCCGCGGATAAAAGCTCCGGCATCAAACATGTCGGAAAATATCTGGGACTTACGGAGAACGGGACGAAAACACCCGGCGGAATTCCCACCGGCCTTGACCATATCCGGAGTCTGGGCGTAACCCATGTGCATCTGCTGCCGATTTTTGATTTCGGCTCCATCGACGAGAGCCTTCCCTATGACCCCGAAAAGTACAACTGGGGCTATGATCCGATGAACTATAATGTTCCGGAGGGCTCCTACGCGACGGATCCTTTCCACGGGGAGGTCCGCGTAAAGGAAGTGAAGCAGATGGTGAAGGCCATGCATGAGAACGGCCTGTCGGTTGTCATGGACGTGGTTTATAACCATGTCTACAGCGCCGAGGAATTTTGCTTCAACAAGATCGTTCCCCTGTATTTTTCGAGGATCAACGGCTCCGGCAATTATTCCAACGGGTCGGGCTGCGGGAACGATACAGCCTCGGAGCGCTCGATGGTTCGGAAGTATATCGTGGATTCCGTGGTCTACTGGATGACGGAATATCATATCGACGGTTTTCGTTTTGATCTCGTCGGCCTTCTGGACGTGGACACCATCAACGCCGTCGTGGCGGCGGTTCACGCGATCCGGCCGGACGTCATTTTCTACGGCGAAGGCTGGCACATGAATTCGTCGGTCGGCAAAAAGGGCCTTCAGATGGCATGTCTCGGGCAGAAAGCCTTCCGTATTTGACACAAGGAATTCCTGGCTGGCCCGGACGAGATGGAGCCACCGTCCGAACCAGATCGTCCAGTATGTTTCCTGCCATGACAATCTGGCGCTTTTTGATAAGCTCGCCATCTCGCGCCCGGATCTTCCGGAGGAGATCCGTATCCGAATGAACAAGCTGGCGGCGGCGATCTGTCTGACCGCGCAGGGAATCCCCTTCTTCATGGCGGGGGAGGAGATGCTCCGCTCGAAGGTGAAAAAGGACGGGGATTTTGAAAGCAACAGCTTCATATCGCCGGACTCTGTCAATTCCATAAAATGGTCGGCGCTTGCCGATCCGGAGCGCATGAAAACCTATAAATACTATAAGGGGCTGATCGCTTTTCGAAAGGCTCACCCGTCCCTCCGTTTCAGGACCGCCGAGATGGTGACGGAGCATATCTCGTCGCCGGCCAATCTCGATGAGGCGGTTTTGGCGTTCACCATTCATCCGGCGAACGGCGAGACGGCGGAGGGGATCTTTGTGGTGTTTAACCCGAATCCGGAGGCGACGATCGTGAAGCTTCCGGAGGGAGTGTGGAAGGTTTGTGTGGACGCGGAACGCGCCGGAACGAAGGCGCTGAACGTGATAGAAAGCGGGGAGGTCACCGTCCTGCCGATCTCCGCGATGCTGCTCGTAAAGGGCCAAGTGGACGAAGAAACCCAATCTGAAGAGGAGGAAGAGAACATGGGAATTGAAGACGAGAAACTGACAAATGCAGCGGAGGCCGTTGAGGTTTTTGAGGAGGCCGTTCCGGAGAAGACCGAAGAAGCCGCGGCCAGGGAGGTAGAGACCGAGGAAGTTTTGGCAGAAGAGACGGCCGAGGCAAAGGAAGCCGAAGCCTGCGAAGAAGCCGAAGCCGCTGAAGAGGCCGAAGCTGCTGAAGAAGCCGAAGCTGCCGGTGAAGCGGAAGCTTCGGAAGATGCCGGGGAGCCGGCGGAGGAAGCTTGTCAGGCGTGCTGCGGCGGAAAAGAAGAGTGCGGAAAAGACGAAGAAGCCGGGGAGTGCGGCGAGACGGAGGCGGCGTGCCGAAAGTCCGGGAGAGTGAGTAAGAAAGCCGCGGCCGGAGCTCTTGTGGCAGCCGCACTTGTCGTGATCGCCGTCGCTGCCCTCACAAGAAAAAAATAATGGTTTCTGGTCACACGGTGACCAGAAACGAAGGCGTTTTGCAATAAAATCGCCCTGCGGGCGATGGCACGCCTCAGTGTACAGAAAACAGTCCATGCCTTAGCATCCAGCAGAAACGTCCGTGCCTTAGCATCCAGCAGAAACG
>CACZBB010000171.1 GCA_902779245.1 uncultured Lachnospiraceae bacterium
TCAGCGACAAACTATAATTTTATGGTTCATACACAGGCTGATTTATGTCACTGACCCGTGCCAAACAGCGAGTGTTTGGCACGGGAGTGACTTGTAACTTTATTTCAGATACGCGACGCCGTGGGCGGGCAGTGTGAAGCTGCCGTCAAGCTGAATTTTCTGACCGGAAATAAGCTCTTTCTTCTCGCCGCTTAAGAAATCGCCTCGGAAGGTCCACGGACCATCCTCCAGGTTAAAGCACGCGTACACGGTCTCCCCGTCAAGCTCCCGCGCAAAGAGCATCTGCCGGTTCGTGATCTGCACGTTCCGATAGCCGCCGTACGACAGGGCGCGCTCACTCTTGCGGATCGAGACGAGCCGCTCCACAAAGTCCGTAAGCTCATTCCATTCAGGATTCCCGATGGCCGGACGGAGAGCCCAGTCGCCATCCTCCTTTCGGCCGCGGATCCCCCACTCGCTGCCATAATATATACACGGGATTCCGGGCATGGCAAAAAGCATCCCCCACGCGGAGCGCAGATTCTCCCCGGAGGTCAGCCGGTCCGTGATCCTGCTCACGTCGTGGTTATCGATAAAGCTCAGAAGATGCCGTCCCCGGTAAAGGCACCAGGGCTCAGAGCCGAACTGACGGTTATAAGAATAAGAAATCTCAAAGAAATTCATGCTGTTGATGCTGGAATACATCCCCTTATAGCATTCGTAATTCGTCACGGAATCCAGCATCCCGTCCGCCATCAGCGGGTTGTAGTCGCCGAAGAGAGCCTCTCCGAAAAGGAAAAACTCCGGCTTCTCGGCATTGGTTACCACTCGCAGCTCACGGATGAAGCCGTGATCGAGAAGGTAAGCCACATCGAGGCGAAGACCGTCAATTCCAAATTCACGGATCCAGAAACGGACAGAATCCAGAAGGTATGCGCGAACCTCGGGATTTCCAAGATTAAGCTTCACGAGGTCATAAACCCCCTCCCAGCCTTCGTACCAGAAGCCATCGCCGTAGGGGCTGTTGCCGCCGAAGTCAATGTTGAACCACCAGCGATATTTGGAGCCCTCACGCCACTTTTTCACGTCCTGAAACGCGAAGAACCCGCGTCCGACATGGTTGAAGACCGCGTCAAGGAGTACCCGGATCCCGGCGTCGTGAAGCGCGTCCACAACCTCCTTCAGATCCGAATTGGTTCCGAGACGTTCATCCACCACGCGCAGATCCCGCTGGTCATAGCCGTGCGCTTCCGATGAAAAGAGCGGGTTAAAGAGCACCGCGCCGACGCCAAGCTTTTTCAGGTGCGCAATATAATCCTTCACCTTCAGAAGCCTGTGCGTAAGCACTCCGTCATTCTGCCTTGGCGCTCCGCAAAAGCCCAACGGGTAAATCTGGTAAATCGTACCTTCATATGCCCACATAGTGTCCTCCTTCAATACTGGTAAGAGCGGACGCGTGTTTTACTCCCCATATAGCATGCGTCACGCCATTACTGGCCATACCCGTAACCGGCACATCCCGTAAAGGATGCGTCACTTCGGCAAAATGCGTGGAGACGGACGCCAAAGCCTTTTCTTCACGCATTGCCCGGCCGCGGGCAAGAAACAAAAGCCGTTTATTCGCCTCCCCCTCAATGCTTCAAAGAAGGGTGCGTAATTACACGGCTTCATAAAACCGGGATCCGGTTTTATCACGTTGTCAGCTGCTCCGGAAGTCCAAGCCTTTCATAATCCTTAAAGAACGGCCGGATACGCCCGAGAAGGACGTCGATCCCACCCTTTCGCGCGCTTTCCAGATTCATCGGGAGGGCCGGGTCATGCAGCGAGCTGCGAAGAAGCAGCCAGCCCTTCACCTCTGCGTCATCGAAGGCCAGACGTACCCCCTCGTAGTTCGGTTCAACAAGCTTCCAGCCTTCCTTTTTGGCAAATGCCGCGAAGTCATCCAGAACGCGCTGCCCATAACCTCGGAAATCGTCCTCGAGAATCCGGAAACGCAGCTCCATCGCCTCCGCCGGCTCGCCAAGACCCGCGATCAGATCTTCGATCCGGCGGCCTTCCTTCTGCAGACGGGCCATCTCGCTGATGATCTTCACGCAAAGATACGCGCCGTCGTCGGAGAAATAATTCTCCTTCAGTGCGCCGTGCCCGCTGGTCTCCATCGCAAGCTGGCAATCCTCGCCGTCCGCGCCAAGCCCGGCGGCACGGTCAATGACATTCTTATACCCGCGGCGATAGCGGAAATGCTTCAGGCCGAGGTCTTTTTCAAGGAACACCGTCAGCTCGTCGGAGGTGACCGAGTCCGTAACGATGATGCTCCCCGGATGATCTTTTTTGACGATGGCCGAGATCAGGGCGATCAGGGCATTCCGGTTGACCTCCCGGCCATCCGAGAAGACCACCGCCGCGCGGTCCCCGTCACAGTCGAAAATAACGCCAAGGTCTGCTTTCGCTTTAAGGACCGCCTTAGAGATTGCCGCCATGGCGTCCGGATTCTCAGGATTGGGCACATGATTCGGAAACCTGCCGTCCGGTTCAAGGAACACCGAGCCTTCAATATCCGCGCCAAGGGGCTTAAGGATCTTCGTCGCAAAGAAGCCCGACGCGCCGTTGCCCGCATCGACAACAATGTGAAGCCCCTTCAGCGGCTGATCCTTTTCTTCAACACCAACCTCGCGGCAGATAATCTGTTTCATATGGGAACTGTAGGCATCGACAAGACGGTATGTATAAAGATCCCCGGACATCCTCCGGCTGATTTCCTGATTTTTTTCAAACCCCTGACCGTTTTTCAAGGACGCTTCCATCTCTCTGACCGCCATCTCCATTTCTTCAAGCGAAATCAGGACCGGGCCGGCGGCCTCGGCGCGAACGGAAGCCAGCTCAAGGATCTCCTCGATGGAATTTTTTGAAAGACCGCCGTCCTTCGTGAAGAATTTCAGGCCGTTCCGGTTATATGGGAGATGGCTTGCGGTGATCATGATCGCCCCGTCGAAGGAACTCTCCTCCTCCACGGTGGACTGGAACATCGACGGCGTCGTCGCAAGGCCGCAGAAGCAGACCGACGAGCCCTCTTCCAGAACGCCCGCCGCGGCTCCGGCCGTCAGGGCGTACGCCGTAAGGCGGCTGTCATGTCCGATTCCGATGCGGAGCTTCTCCGCAGGCTTGCCGGTGCGTTCGACCAGCCAGAAAACAAAGGCTGCCCCGATGTTGCGGGCAATGTCGGGAAAGAGATTCTGCGGCTCATCCGGCGCAGACAAAGCAAAGCCCCGAACATCACTTCCGTTCTGGAGCTTCTTATACTGTTCTCTGGTCGTTTCCTTCTTAAGTCCCATTTGTTTTCTCCCTTCTTCCGTATTTTCAATTGATCGCAGACATTTGCATTCGTTTGATGTTTTTTAACCTTCATAAAGCTTCAAAATGCCGTGAATCTGAACATCATCTTATCATTAAGAAAGCTTTTTGTCAGTTTACCACATTTTCAACGCCTTGCAAAGCCCTCATGTTCCGACGGGTTCAAAAAAACCGGCCGTGTTCTGTCAACTGCTTTCAAATATCATCAACTCGATTTATTTTCTCTTAATAAATTTAATACTTTCTTTCGGTTACGGACATATCCAGAACACAATTATGTCTTATTATAGATATCGGATAGGAAAACCATCCACACTATCTCCCCCTCATGAAAGAACGGAAAAGAGAGCCGAACGGCTCTCTTTTTCGTTCTTTTTTCGCAGAGCCGCGTAAGGAAATCCGCTGCCTTCGGCAGAACGCGCCGCGTAAGGATGCCCTCTGGCCGACTGCCGTTCAGGCCGAGAGCCTCGTAACGGCCATTTAAAAATTTAGTGCTTTACAGTGACAATGTATTTGACAGTTTGCACAAAAAAAGGTATGTTTATGTCTGCGGGATTTATCATTCATTTTCTTCCGAGGGAGGTTTTTATGGTTCAAATCATCACGGACATTAACAGCTTCATCAATGACCTGGTCTGGGGCTGGCCGGCACTTATACTTCTTGGATTTGTGGGAATTCTTATGACCATACTCACAAAATTCTTCCAGATCACGCATTTCGGATATTGGATGCGTCACACGATCGGCAAGATTTTCCGTGACCGGCACGTCACGGCCCATACGAAAGACCGAAGCATCTCCCAGTTCCAGTCTCTCTGCACCGCCCTCGCAGCGACGGTGGGCACCGGCAATATCGTCGGTGTGGCCGGAGCCATCGCGATCGGCGGTCCCGGCGCGGTTTTCTGGATGTGGTTCATTGCATTTTTCGGAATGATGACCAATTTCTCGGAAAATGTTCTGGGCATTCTTTATCGGAGAAAGAATTCCGAGGGCGAATGGTGCGGCGGCGCCATGTACTATCTTCGTGACGGTCTCGGGGCAAAAAAGAACTGCAGGACGCTTGGCGCGGTTCTCGCCGTCCTTTTCTCCGTCTTCTGCCTCCTGGCTTCCTTCGGCATCGGCAATATGAGTCAGGTCAACAGCATGGTGAGCAACGTCAACCATGCCTTCGGCATTCCGAAGATCGCGGTGGGCATCTTCCTCGTTTTCGCTGTCGGGCTTGTCATCATCGGCTGTATCAAGCGCGTCGCGGCTTTCACCGAAAAGCTCGTCCCGTTCATGGGCATCCTGTATCTCATCGGAACGATCGTCATCATCTGCATTCATATTCCGCAGATCCCGGCGGTCTT
>CACZBB010000172.1 GCA_902779245.1 uncultured Lachnospiraceae bacterium
TTTGAGGAGTGGGAAGAGCGGATCGACCAGATCCTTTTCGTCTCCGCGACTCCGGGAAAGTACGAGGCGGCCCACGAGCTGCTTCGGGCCGAGCAGATCATCCGTCCGACGGGACTCCTTGATCCGAAGGTGGAGGTGCGCCCGGTCACGGGACAGATCGACGACCTGCTCACGGAGGTGAACCGCGAGGTGGAGGGCGGGCACAAGGTGCTGGTCACGACCCTCACCAAGCGGATGGCGGAGGAGCTGACGGATTATCTCAAGGATGCCGGCGTCCGTGTCCGCTATCTCCACGCGGACATCGACACCCTGGAGCGCGCCGCGATCATACGCGACATGCGCCTCGATGTCTTCGATGTCCTCGTCGGCATCAACCTTCTCCGCGAGGGACTGGATATTCCGGAAATTACGCTGGTAGCGATTCTGGATGCCGACAAGGAAGGCTTCCTCCGCTCGGAGACCTCGCTCATCCAGACGATCGGCCGCGCGTCCCGGAACTCCGAGGGGCACGTGATCATGTACGCGGACAATATGACCGAATCCATGCAGCGGGCCATCGACGAGACCAACCGTCGCCGCGCGATTCAGGAGGCCTATAATCAGGCCAATGGCATTACGCCGCAGACGATCAAAAAGGCGGTGCGGGATCTCATCTCGATCTCGAAGGAGGTCGCGAAGGCGGAGAAACAGTTCGACAAGAATCCGGAGGACATGAACCGCAAGGAGCTTGAGGAACTGATTGAGAAAGTAGAGAAGCAAATGCGCGCCGCGGCGGCGGAGCTGAATTTTGAAATGGCCGCCGAGCTCCGCGACAAGATGATCGAGCTGAAGAAGAATCTCGACGACGTCGAGGATACCGAGAAAAGGGCGCGGAGAAAAGCCCGCGAGGGCGGTAAGCCGGAGAGCGCCCGTTCGAAAAAATACGGGAAATCCTATAACCCGGCGAAGCGGAAAAACCGCGGCGGGATGGTATGACGTGACAAAACATTGTTTGGCGGCGGTCGGAGAGGGTGAATCAGAATGTGCGAAACCTGTGTTTTTTATCAATACGACGAAGAAGATGAGGCGTGGTACTGCGTGGCGGAGATGGATGAGGATGATTATGCCCGCTTCATCACATCCCCCAAACCCACCTGCCCCTTCTACCGCCTCGACGACGAATATGCTGTCGTAAGGCATCAGATGTGAGGAGAAGATATGCCCGAAGAATGTATTGTTCATCCGATTCCTCCGGTGTATAACGAGGATTCGGAGATTCTGATCCTTGGAAGCTTTCCATCGGTGAAGTCCAGGGAGGCCATGTTCTTCTACGGGCACCCGCAGAACCGCTACTGGCGCGTCCTGGCGTCGGTTTTCAAGGAGCCGGTTCCCGAGACGATCCCGCAGAAAAAGGCGTTTCTTCTAAGAAACCGCATCGCCGCCTGGGATGTCATCGCCTCCTGCACGATCGAGGGCTCGTCCGATTCGAGCATAAAAAATGTCCGCCCGAACGACCTGACCCCGATCCTTCGCGCAGCCCCGATCCGGCAAATCTACGTCAATGGCAAAACCGCCGAGAAAATGTACAAGAAGTACATAGAGCCTGCGATCGGCCGGACCTGCATCTGCCTCCCCTCCACCAGCCCGGCCAATGCCGCCTGGAGTCTGGAGAGGCTTGTCGAAGCCTGGAGCCGCATTCGGAAAATGTAGTATACAACTCAACCCAGTGAGTCAAAACAAAGATTTTTTTGAAAAATGGGTGAAAACCTATCCGTTTATAACAATGTTGTCAACGAGGGGGTGCCGCTGTATGAATATTGAGATGGATGATCACGGAGGATCAAAGGAACTTGCCCTATATAGAATTGAAGTCGCAAAGGAAGATTTGGCATCTGCCATAAAGAATCTTAAGATGGCAGACTATACATTTATTGTTCTTTGGAGGAGAATCCATTGAAGTTTTTTGGGGATCGTAAAGTCGCGTTGTTTCTCCTGGGGTTGGCGGCTGTCTTTCTTATCGTCGGCATCTTCCGCGGAGAAGCGGAGGCTGTGTGGATGAAAGCGATTCGAATCTGTATGGAATGCATTGGGCTTGGGTGATGAAAAAATTTCTTCCTATTATATATAGGGTTTCTAAAATGTTCGCAAAGAGAGGCCGGCTCCTGATCCAGCTCTTCTTCACGGCCTTCTCCAACGGCTTCTACCGGGGCTTTGCGGAAGGGCGAATCTATCAGGGAGACTTAAAGCGTCTCTGCCTGCCCGGGCTTAACTGCTACAGCTGCCCCGGAGCGCTGGGCGCCTGCCCCATCGGCTCCCTCCAGGCCACGCTCGCGGACGGTCGCTTCCGCTTTCCGTTCTACGTTGCGGGTTTCCTGCTCTTCTTCGGGGCAATATTCGGCCGGTTCGTCTGCGGCTTCCTCTGCCCCTTCGGGCTTGTGCAGGAGCTCCTTCACAAGATCCCCTTCCCGAAGAAGCTGCGGACACTGCCCGGGGAGCGTTTCCTCCGGAAATTGAAATATGTCATTCTTGCGGTCTTTGTGATCCTCCTGCCGCTGGTTGTGCTGGACATCACCGGCCACGGCGAGCCCTGGTTCTGCAAATACATTTGCCCGTCGGGAATGCTTTTCGGCGGCCTTCCGCTGGTCGCTTCAAACCCGCCCCTCCAGGCGGCACTTGGCTTCCTGTTCCGCTGGAAGCTGCTCATACTGGCGGCAGTGATCCTGCTCTCACTGATGATTTACCGGCCATTTTGCCGCTATCTCTGTCCGCTCGGCGCGATCTACGGTTTCTTTAACAAAAATGCCCTTCTCCGCTACACCCTTGACCGCCAAAGCTGCATTTCCTGCGACAAATGCTCCAAAGCCTGTCCGATGGCGATTGATGTGCGGGAGGATCCGAACAGCATGGAATGCATCCGCTGCGGCGCCTGCCGCGCGGCCTGCCCGACAGGAGCCGGCTGCAGTGAATATGAAATCCTGAAAAAGTGAACTCCGGATTTGAAGCACAAAAACCGCAAACAACGAATTGCTATAAGTTCTCATATTTCGCAGACTTTGAAAACATACTGTACGAAAATGCCTAAACAATGATAGGAACTTAAAATGTGTTTTTTATCCTTTCAAATGAAAGGGTTTGTCATTCTGAGCGCAGCGAAGAATCTTTAGAAAAGTGTATACAATCCATCTAGATTCTTCGTCGCGACGCGAAGCCAGTTCTTTAGGGCTTTACTCCTCGTAAATAACAGAAAACGACGCGTTTGGGGCAACCGTGCAGGTAGAATTCTTTACGAAGAACAGGAGATTATGTAAATGAAAAAGAAAATGATGGCGGCGGCCGTCGCGGCGGCGCTTTTCCTTACGGCCTGCGGCGGCGCGGCCTCCGGAACAGGCGCAAAAAGCGCGGACACCTCCTCCCGTATAACGCAAGGCATCTCTGACGTCTCGATTGCCGCGCAGAGCCCTTCCAACTCTTCGAGCCTGCCGCAAAGCAACGCGGTCGGGGCTGATTCCTTCTTCAGGAACCCGCAGAGCAATGATTCTTCCACCGCGGATTCTGCCTCCGGGAACTCGCAGAACAGTGCCTCGCCCGCCGATTCTTCCGAGAATGGCGGCATCCCGGAAAATCCTCCCGAAGACGATTCCGCAGGAGCCGCCCATTTCCCGGCCTTCACCGCCACGAGCCTTGCGGGCGATGAAATCTCGGACAAGCTTTTCGCCGATGCAAAGCTGACGGTCGTCAATATCTGGGGAACCTTCTGCGGCCCGTGCATACAGGAAATGCCCTACCTCGGTGAGCTTTCCGCGGAGCTTGCGGGCGACGGCGTGCAGCTTGTCGGCCTCGTCTGCGATGTGACCGACCTGGAGGGCAACGTCTATCCGGAGCAGGTGGAGAAGGCGCAAAACATCGTCGAAATGACCGGCGCCTCCTATGCGCATATCATCCCTTCGAAAGACCTCTCCGAGATCCTCCAGAATACCATGTACGTCCCGACCACCTATTTCGTGGACGCCGAAGGCCGCATCCTCGGTGAGCCCCTCGTCGGCTCAAGAACAAAAGAGGATTGGAAAAGCGTCATTCTGGAAAATCTCGCTTCCCTTAACGCATAAACACGCCGTCCACGCCTGACGCAGCAGAAAAACAGATATAACGTTAAGCGGATACAAGTTTATGAAATGAGGTACAAGGAAAAGCCGGACTGACATCAGTCCGGCTTTTCCTGTTCCGCGGCCATGTAATCGGCTTACGCCTCCTCAATTTTACAGCTGTGCCGTTTGAAACGTATGCTTGTGCTCTCCACGTCTTTGTCGTAGTTGATCGCTACGAGGAGAAGATTTCCCTTGTAGTGATCAAGGCGTTCAGGATATTTCTGGCGTTTAATCTGGGAAAGGGCTGTGTCAGCATTTTTGTTATGCTTTAGCTCAATGAGGAGAGCCTTGATCTCCGGATGCTTCGGGGAGGGAAGATAGATGATATCTGCATAGCCCTTTCCGCTGTCCAATTCAAGAATCGTGGTATAGTATTTTTGAGCGGCATAATATGCAAGCTGGATGCCATAGCTTAAAGCAGCCTCATCGTTATATGTTCTGTTGGCGGCGCGGTTATGGAAATCTTCAAGCAGCTCCGCAACCTTGGCCTCGTCTTTTTCCCAGGTGGCTTTGAGGAGCTTTTGGGAGATCTCGAACGATTTGAAAGTGTTGAGCCAGTCGGGAGATTTTGTGGATGTTTTGAATTCGTCGAGAATCTCCTGATTGGGGATAAAAACTTCACCCTTTTTGTCGTCGAACCCAAGGTAACCAAGGTGTATCAATAGAGAGAGCACGTCGTCGCGGCCGTGGAAGGTGGTCATGTCGTTCTGGTAGGTGGACGTGTCGATTTTAAGGCGGCCGCCGTCCATGAGGAGAGCGATCGCTTCTTTTAAGCCGTCATAGTCCATTCGGATGTACTCTGCGAGGGCTTCATAGGTTTCCGTTTTATTCCAGTAGTTTTTTACAAATCCGGTTTGAATTGCTTTCACAACAGATAAGGGGCTGTAAAGAGCAAAGCATTCTGCTTTCAAAGCCGCTCCGGTCGTTTTTTGGGTGATATAATCGGGATCCTGTGGAATCACGGAGCTGACGGTATAGCCATCATACCACTCTTTGATTTGTTCGAAATCTCTTCCAAATTCTCTGCAGAGTTCGAGAACTTCATTTTCCGTAAATCCGGTGTAAGGCGCGA
The DNA here is from genome assembly GCA_902779245.1 of uncultured Lachnospiraceae bacterium. Classification (GTDB taxonomy): domain Bacteria; phylum Bacillota; class Clostridia; order Lachnospirales; family Lachnospiraceae; genus Chordicoccus. The sequence goes on from CACZBB010000172.1 coordinate 5,197, forward strand.
GCTGCATGGGAGCCATCATGGAATATTCGTCGAACATATTGAGGGCGGAGTGTTTTCCGTATTTTTTGATTGGCAGGATACCGGTCAAGTAGGCGAGCGCGATATTTTTATTATCTTTTATCAAATCTCTAAAAAAGTCCAGATATTCTGTCTGACCTTCTTTATCTTCTTTACGTTCCCGAAAAACTGCGTCCCATTCATCAATGATGATGACGATCTGCCGCTCATTTTCGGAATAAACATCATCGATGGCTTGCATGAGGTCTTCATCGCTGAAGAAATCGATTTCGGGATATGCCCGTTGCAGCTCACGGATGACAAGCTTCTGCATATTCTCCAGAGACTGCGCTACGGTTAGCTTGCTTTTGAGAAAACGGGTCATGACAAGCCGGAGCACATCGAATTTCCCGAGATATTCGTCCCAGGATATCTCTCCGTCCTCAACTCGAATAGGCTCGCTTTGCGCAAGTTTTCTTTTGGAAAAGAGTTCCCTGCTGTCTGCGGTTCTGTCATAATAGGCCGCAATCATATCCGCAGCCATGGTTTTTCCGAAACGGCGGGGACGGGAGACGCAGACATATTTTTGTTTCGTGTTGACAACCGTATTCAGATATTGAATCATCTCGGATTTGTCTACAAAAATTTTTGAACGTACAGCCTCTTCAAAGAGCGTTCTCCCTGGATTTAAATACGTTCCCATGTCCTTATCCTCTCAAAGTTAAGAATTGCAGATCGATTTCATTGTATCATCTCCGCCGCCATGGTCTTTCCGAACCTGCGCGGGCGGGAGACGCTGACGTACTTTTGCTTCGTGCCGACGCGTGTGTTGAGAAAAAGAATCATGTCGGTTTTGTCTATGAATACTTCGGAGCGTATCGCCTCTTCGTAGGGGGCTTTTCCCGGATTCAGATAAATATCCCCATACGTTCCTCCCTCACAAAAAAATTGCAAATGCAAATGAACGCTTTCTATCATTTTAACATTCTTTGCCGCTAATTGCACTCATAGTTAACGACAAATATTTCTTTGCTTTCAAACGCACAATGCGCACAATCGAGTATTTACAAGAGGAAATTCAGCGAAGCATCAACGGGAAGAACTCGGACCCCGGACTCACGGGCTTTCTTCGTCCTCATCACCCGGGTCATAGCCATTAAGCTCCGGAAAATCCAGAAACTCAGCGAGCGTCATTTGAAAGACAGCCGCGATCCTGTGCAGCGTCTGAATCTCCGGGTCCGCGCATTTGCCGGCCAGAAGCTCCTGAACCGAAGCCCTCTCCGGACCGCATTTGTCTAAAAGCTGCTCCGAAGTAAGGCCGTACCGATGACATAAATCCTCAATGCGTTTTGTGAAAATTTTTGAATACATGGAAACCTCCCTGGCTCTTCCTGTCCTTGTCAAATGCATTTTCGGCGCAAGTATCCACACGCATGATTGTATCGGAATTTTCCTCATGCGTCTACCGAAAATATCATTTTTCAATTGCTCTAATACATATCCAGGTCAAACCAAATGGGAGAAAATGGGCGGCTTAGTTTTCAAAATGCAGGGGACTGGAACAAAAGGCTTACAAAAAAACAAATGCCGGAGCAAAACGGCCACTGTACGGGAAGCGTATTGCTGCTCAAACCCGAGCCGGCATCCACTCACCGACAGTAATGTCATCCTGAGCACAGCGAAGGATCTTTCTAACATCGGAAAGGCTCTTAATGAGATTCTTCGGCCTGTGGCCTCAGAATGACAGGATCTTTAGATTGGACAAATGCTTCATCGCAAGGTTCTGCATGACGAAAAACTCGTGTTTGCGCAAGAACCGCTTCTAATAAAATTTTCCTTCAACATTGCAAAAGACGATCTTGTTTTGGACAAGGCGAAAGCCTCGCCATAAAAATTCCCCCAGCTGAGAAAGCGGAGGGGTACGGAAAAAGAGCTTTACGCCTCCTCACCATCATCCGGCGAGTAATTGTTAAGCTCCGGATAATCCAGAAACTCGCTCAAGGTCATGTTGAAGGTGGTGGCAATCTTGTGCAGCGTCTTCACGGTCGGATTCGAGCTCGCTCCGTGAATGATATTGTCAATGGAGGACTGCTTCAGGCCGCTGAGCGTGGCAAGCCGGTTAATTGTGATCCCGCGACGCTTGCACAGCTCACGAATACGAATCGATATAATATCCGAGTATGTCATACTCATAAAACCCTCCGATAACTCTTTAACATATAATAGCAAAGAGCGAACAAAAGTATACCTATAAAAAAGTAATTTAACAGAAAAAATTTAAGTGATTTTTCCTATAAATAGTTGACAAATCCTTAAAGAAAAGATAGTATTAACTATAAATAGGTTGCAAAGAGTG
>CACZBB010000173.1 GCA_902779245.1 uncultured Lachnospiraceae bacterium
GCGCTCATCTTCGGTAAGCGGCAGGCGGCGGAAGAATTCCAGATCCGACTCCGGCGGCCACATCGGGTAATCCGTCCCGAACATAACCCGATCCGCGCCGTAAGCCCGGATAAGGTCCATGACATGTCCGACGGAGAGCCAGGGAAAGGAAGACGAGGTGTCCACCACAAGATTCGGGAAATCACAGAGCGCGGCAACGGCCTGATCCCAGACCGACCATCCGCCAAAATGCGCCCCGACAAATTTCAAATGCGGGAAATCCCGGAGTACGTGGGCGATCCTCTCCGGCTCGGAATACGGGTATCGATAGTCGCCGCAGTGAACCAGAACAGGAATTCCCGCCCGATCGCAGAGATCATAAATTTTATAGGCATTCTCACAGTCCGCATGAAACTTTTGAATATCCGGATGAATCTTCACGCCCTTGAGCCCCAGCGACCGAAGATATTCGAAATCTCCCTCCATATCCTCCGATTCCGGATGCATCGCGCCGAGTCCCGTAAAGCAGCCGCCCGAAGCCTCCACCGACTCCGCGATAAAATGACTGATCGTCCGCGACTGGGCCGGCGTCGTCGCCACCGAGTGCACGATGAAATGCGAGATCCCGGCAGCCTGCCCGGAATCGAGAAGACAGCCCGTCGTCCCGTCCATCATCCCCGGCGTCGGCAGTCCCGCGTAAAACCGATCCACCGCCGCCACCGCCTTATGCGCGATCTTCTCCGGATAAATATGGCAGTGACTATCTATAATCATTTTCATTTAGATACTCCTAAAATCCCCGGCCTTCCCTGACGTGCATAGCGGGCGGGCAGATAACTTTTTTCGAGGTTAAGTACACGCAGTGTACGTCGAGAAAAAAGTTGCATCTGCCCGACCGCCATCCCACATCCCACATCCGCCGAAGGATCCGTCACGCCGTCTCGATGCTGGCGTCTTTCTGAAGCCCCAGCTTCTCCACCGCCATCTCGCGCATCTTATACTTCTGGATCTTCCCGGCGTCATTCATCGGGAAGCTGTCCACAAACTCGATATACTTCGGCACCTTGTGCTTGGCCATGTGGTCCAACACAAACTTCTTCATCTCCTCCACGGTCATCTGCTCACCCTCCTTGAGAATGATGCAGGCCATGATCTCCTCGCCCATCGCCTTGTCCGGGACCCCGATGACCTGCACATCGCTGACCTTCGGGTGTGTGTAGATGAATTCCTCGATCTCTTTCGGATAAATGTTCTCACCGCCGCGGATGATCATGTCCTTAAGACGCCCCGTAATGCGGTAATTGCCCTCGGGCGTGCGGCAGGCCAGGTCGCCGGTGTGAAGCCAGCCGTCCTTGTCGATCGCCGCCGCGGTGGCCTTGGGCATTTTATAATACCCCTTCATGATATTGTAGCCGCGGGCGACAAATTCCCCGATGACCTCGTCCGGGCAGTCCTCCCCGGTCTCCGGATCCACGATCTTGCACTCCACCTCCGGGAAAGCCGAGCCGACGGTGGTCACGCGGACCTCCAGCGGGTCGGTCGTCCGGCTCATCGTGCAGCCCGGCGCGGCCTCGGTCTGGCCGTAAACAATAACAATCTCCGTCATATGCATCTTGTCGACCACGTCGCGCATGACCGCGATCGGGCAGGGACTGCCCGCCATGATGCCGGTCCGCATATACGAGAAATCCGTCTTCGGAAAATCCGGGTGCGCAAGCATCGCGATAAACATGGTCGGCACGCCGTGGAAGGCGGTGATATGCTCGTTGTGGATGCAGGCAAGCGAGGACTTCGGCGAAAAATACGGGATCGGCAGGATCGTCCCGCCGTGAGTCATCGTCGCGGTCATCGCCAGCACCATGCCGAAGCAGTGGAACATCGGCACCTGGATCATCATGCGGTCCGCCGTGGAAAGGTCCATGCCGTCGCCGATGCTCTTGCCGTCGTTGACAATATTATAGTGCGTGAGCATAACGCCCTTCGGGAAGCCCGTCGTCCCGGACGTGTACTGCATGTTGCACACATCGTGGACGTTGACCGCGGCCGCCATCCGGCGGATCTCCTCCATCGGCGTCCGGCCGGCATAAGTCAGCGACTCCTCCCAGGTCAGCGCCCCCGGCATCCGGCAGCCCACCGTGATCACATTCCGAAGGAACGGCAGACGGCGGCAGTGGAGCGGCTTCCCCGGCTTATTCTCTTTGATTTCCGGACAGAGCTCGTTCATGATGCCGACATAATCCGAGTCGCGGTAGCCGCCGATCATCACCAGCGTGTGCGTGTCGGACTGGCGGAGCAGGTACTCCGCCTCGTGGATCTTGTAGGCGGTGTTCATCGTGACCAGGATCGCCCCGATCTTCGTCGCCGCCCAGAACGTCAGAAACCACTGCGGGACATTGGTCGCCCAGATCGTAACCTTCGAGCCGGCCTTCACGCCGAGGGAAACCAGCACCCGGGCAAATTCATCCACGTCGTCCCGGAACTGGCTGTAGGTTCTCGTGTAATCCAGCGTTGTGAACTTGATCGCCAGCTGGTCCGGGAAATCCTCCACCATCTTGTCCAACACCTGCGGGAAGGTCTTCTCAATAAGATCGCCCTTCTTCCACACGTATTTGCCGGTATGCGCCTTGTTCCAATAATGGTGCGGCGTGCCGCGCTTCGTATTTTCATAAATGCGCATGGAATGTTCATAGTGCGTCAGAATGATCTCAATGTCCTCCAGCCCGCGGATATACGTCGGATCCCATTCCAGGGAGACGAAGCCATCGTAGTTGACGGAGCGGAGCGCGTTCATCAGGTCTTTAAGCGGAAGTCCGCCCTCGCCGATGAGCTCCGGAACCGCCCGTCCGCTCTCCATCCGGAAATCGTGGATGTGAACGTGGCGGACATACGCGCCGAGGTTCGTGATCGTCGTCTCGGGATCCTCCTTCGCGACAACGGTCGTCGTGTGCATGTCCCAGAGCGCCGCCAGGCGGTCGTCCGCGAAGCGGTTCAGGAGGTCGCGGAGCCGGGCCGTGTCCCCGTAAGCGTCGCAGGTCTCCACGAGCACCGTAACCGGTCGGTCCGCCACGCGGTCCAGAAGCCCCCGAAGGCAGATCTCGCAAAGCTCCGGATCCAGAGCCCGCGTGTGGATGCCGATGTTCGCGATGCCAAGATTAATCGCCGCCGCCGCGCATTTTTCAAATTCGTTCATAAATTCGGGATCGGTGAAGTCCCGGACCGTGAGGATGCTCGGGATCTCAAGCCCCCGCTCCGCCAGCGAGCGGCGGACGATGGCCGAAAGCTCCGGGTTGACCGGGCTCGCCTTCCCCTCAAAAATTTTTCCTTCTATATTATATAACTCGATTCCCTGCAGATGCGTCTCCTGTGTGACCTCAAGGAGCTCGTCCCAGCTTTTGTTGTTCCAGTTTTCGATGGAAAATGAGAGTTTCATACGGCCTCCTCATAAACGATCTTGTTGAGGGCGTTCAGGTACGCGCGGATGGACGCACCGATGATATCGGTCGAGATGCCCGTGCCCGAATAGACCCGGCCGGCGGAGCGCAGCTTGACAAATGCCGACCCCATGGCGTCGCGGCCTTCGGTGACGGTCTGGATCTGGAAATCGTCCAGCTCATAGTGGTGGCCGACGATCTTCTCGATCGCGGCAAATGCGGCATCGATGGGACCGTCGCCGATACCGACGTCGCACAGCTCCTCCCCGTCCTTCTCCAAGACATAGCTCTGGATCTTATAGATGCTCGGCACCTGCATCGCCGCGCTCGCGACGATCGCGTCCAGCTCCTTCGTCCCGACAAATTGCTTTTCCGCGGCTACGCGTTTAAACTCCTCGTAAACCTTCGACTTATCGGACTCCGTAAGGTCGTAGCCGAGCTGGGCGACGACCCGGTTCACCTCCGCGAGATCGTCATTGGCGTCGAGGCAGACATTGGCCATCTCTTCAAGGCCAAGGCCGGCGAAACGGCTCGTCTCCTCCTCCTCCGGCTGCAGGATTTTCGCCAGCTGGCCGACCGTTCGGTGAAGCTCCGTCACCCGGATGCCCGTCGCGATGTCGAGCTCCGCGCCCTTGACCTGCACGAAATGCGCCAGCCCCTCCATCGTCGGAAAGCCGTCCGCCACCGCCGTGCATTTGACGCCGGACGCGCCCTCGCGCACCGCCGCCGCCGCGCAGGCAAGCGCCATGCCAAGGCTGTCGGAAATCTGCACATAAAGCTCATTATACTTAAGGGCGGGGATATTTGCCATCAGGTCCCTGACAAAGGTGCCGAACTCGTCGGGGAGCATGACGCCGGCGGTGTCGCAGACCGTGATCTTCGTCGCGCCGGCCAGGATCGCGGTATCGACCGCCTGGAAAAGGAATTCGCGCTCGGCGCGGGTGGCATCCTCGGCCGTGAACTCGACACATTCGCTGAGATACCGCGCCGCCTTTACCTGATCCTCGATGAGGGTGAGCATGGCCGCGGGCTTTTTATGGCAGATATATTCCATCTGCACCGGGGACACCGGGGCGATGATGTTGATCGCCGGCTTTTTCGCCGTGCGGACGCTCTCCCAGGTCTCCGCGACATTGGCCTCGGCGATATCGACCGCGGCGGAAATGCAGGTCTGAACCATCTGGGCGATGGTGCGGTTGGCGAGCTGGTCGGCCTTGCTGCCGGAAATCGGCGCGAGCTCGATGGTGTCGGCCTTGAGCCGGTCGAGACTCCGGGCGATCTCAAGCTTTTCTTTGAAGGTGAGAACCTTCCCGAAGGACGGGCCGGCCTGACGAAGGGTCATGTCGATGAATTTCAGGGTTTTCATAGATACGTGCTCCTTTCTTTCTCTCTCCAGGAAAATGAAAACGTCCCGGAGGCTCATGTAATTGAACCTCCGGGACGATGGAATCACTCCGATCGCGGTACCACCCGGATTGCCGCCGATGCGGCCGCTCTGTGACGCTCATGCTGTCAGCGAACATCTGTCCGTCAGCATCAATGCGCACGGACACACAGGACATCCTGCCGTTTCGCGGCGGGAAACCTTCAGCTGAAGCGTCTGACCATGGTGACGGGGTCCTCCGGGCTCCCCTACACAGAATTCCTTCAGGGAGCCGGCTCCGGCAGGAGACTGCGCACTGTTCGCACCCCGGCTCACACCGACCGCCGGGTCTCTTTCGTGGTAGACAGCTTGCATAGTGCCATCAAAGCCTTTATTTTTCTCCGCCCCCTGGGATGCCCGAACTTAAACGCGGAAGCGGAATCACTTGAAATCGTATTTTAGTAGATCGAACCGCATTTGTCAAGGCTCAATCAAAAATCTAATGCGGTAATAACCGGTAATAACCATACCCCTCTATGAAACCGGCCATTCGATTTTTCGTTTTTATGACAAATGCCGGTAGACGTTTTTCATCGTGAGGCCCTGGACGACCGTCGTGAAGAAGACGACGGCGTAGGCGCAGCCGAGGATCACGTGGTACTGCTCCGTAAGGACGATGCCCGCCGTCCCCATCGCGAGCGCGATGGACAGGCCGCCCCGAAGGCCGCCCCAGGTAAAGAGCGCGGAAAACCGGCCTTTGCCGTAGCCGTCCGGCAGCTCGCCCATCATGAAGGTGCCCGCAAAGATGCTCCCGAAGCGGCACACCAGATTGAGAAGAATTGCCGAAATCGACAAAATCCCCACCATCGGCATTTGCAGGATACGCACAAAGGTCAGCCCCAGCACCACGTAGAGTATGGAGTTCAGCAGAACGTCGAGCGTCTCCCAGAAGCTGTCGAAGGTCTCAAGCTCCGGGAGCATCCCCTTGCTCTCCGCCCGCTCGCGGAAGGCGGAAAAGCTAAGCCCGCAGACGACGCAGGAGATCGCGCCGGAGCAGCCGGCCAGCTCGCAGACGAAATAGGAAAGGGCGACCAGAAGGAGCGTGACGAAGATCCTCCGGTGAGGGTTTTTCGTGCGCAAAAAGAACGGGAACAGGAAGCAGGTGAGGATAACGCCGATCACGACCGCGCCCAGGATTTCCTTCAGCATAAGAACAACGAAGCCCGTGCCCGCTCCGCCCGCGGCCATGCCGGAGAAGCAGACAAAAAGCGCGACGCCCACGCCGTCGTTAAGGAGCGATTCCGCCTCCATGAGAAATCCTATCTTCTTCGGAAGGCCGAATTTCTTTAATATGCTGGTCGCGGCGATGGGATCCGTCGGGGCGATGATGCTTCCCAGCATCAGGCACATCGGAAATGTCGCCGGAAGACGAAGGAGGAGGCAGACCAGGTAAAACAGCCCGCCGTAAAATACCGCGCCCAGCAGCGTGCAGACAAAGGCCAAAACGCCGATTTTCCTCGCATTTTCGCGGAAGGCACGGAGCTTTAAGTTTCGGGAGCCCGCAAAAAGCATGAAGCACAGGACTCCCTCCACCAGAAACTCATCAAGCCGGAACACCTGGATGCCCGCCAGCAGATCCCTGACTGAGGTATTTTTCGTGAACGCCCAGACGGCGGTGATCACGCAGCCGGCCACCGCCGAAAAAAGGAGCAGCGCGATCTCATCCGTCAGACGCGTCACCTTCTCATTGAAAAAGCCGATACCGACGATCAGCAAAAACACCACGGATACCAGCAAAAGAAAATTATTCATATCTCACCCCAGAACGTTTTCAGTTCTTTTCCTTCCTTCAATAGCTTTTATCATTCACCCGGCTCACCCTCAACGTTACCTTTCACGCCGCGGCTTTCTTCCTCATCCCGCCGCCCTCCGCAGCCTTCCCCGCCAGCGCCGCGAGCGCCGCCGCCGGAACGATAAAGATGAGGGCCTTCACCGGGAAGCATAGGAGCATGAGCACGGAAACCGCCAGCGGCTTTTTCAGGGTAACGCCCAAAGTCCCCGCCACCGCGATGGCGGCCGCGAAGGCCGCGTGGCCGCCGTCTCCCGGGAAAAACAGGAGCGACAGGCCGTAGCCGAGGCAGACGGCCGCGAAAATCAGCGGGAAAAAATGTCCGCCCTTCATGCCGAACCGGATGCAGAGATTCGTCATCACAATCTTAAGAAGGGCAATGCCGATCATCGCGAGGGGCGCGTACCTGGCAAAATCCGTAATCAAAACCGCCATTTGCTCCTCGCCGGAAAAACGGATCACCGGAAGCGCAGCCGCGGCCGCGCCGAGCAGAAGCCCGCAGACCGTCTCCCGAAGCACGGGCGGCAGCATTGGCCCAAGCTTTCCAAAAAGCTTTTCCGTAAGCTCAAAGAAAAACCCGAGGAGGATGCCCGCGGCAAGGTATAGCAGCGCAAGGGGATAATCCCAGGCCTCGGCAGAAACGGATTCGAAGGACGGGAAGCCCTCCGACAGCTTTCCAAATACGCTGTTCATCAGGGCAAAGCAGCCGAAGCCGGCTCCGGTCGCAACGCAGTATACGACGATCTTCTTCAGACGGCCCGGGCCTTCGGCGTCATCGCCCGGCACATCCGTCTCCAGGCCATCCTCCACGTCCAGGATCCCGAACAGCGGGGAACGGAAAAGCACAGAGAGACTGACCGCCGCCCCGACCTTCGAATAATCGGCGGATTTTTGGGCGGCGAAGGACAGGTTTTCGCCCGCCCAGCAGCACAGGGCAACGACAACGCCCACCATGCCGGCCTCCGGACCGACGCTGGCGCCGAAGATGAGCGGCAAAAGCGCGGCGACAAAGATCACCGCCAGCTTCCGGTAGGAGTAGGTCTTGTTCTTCTTCAGCTTGCTAAGCACCGTCATCATATCCTCCGGGTAATCCCCGAAGCGTTTTCGAAAGAGCCCGACGAGCAGTCCCCCGGCCGTGCAGGCCGCAAGCGGATAAAGACTGAAGCGGAAGACCTTCTCCGGCAGCAGCTCCCAGATCACCCAGATGCCTTTGTGCAGGGCAAAGAGAAACAGCCAGAAAATAATTCCGACGACGGCTCCGATGAGTGCGCTGAGAACCATCGTCCGAAGGTCATTGCCGGCCTTCCCGGCCCGGTTTTTGGCATGCCGTTTCTTTTCCATACGAATCCTCCTGTCGCTTCGCGGCGTATGTCCGGCGCGGGGAAACGAATCAAAATACAGGCATTTTGTGGTTTCCTATAGCTTATATTTTATAAGAATTTCATAAAAAAACAAGAGAAAAGTTATCAATGACGGCTGCGTGAATAGGGTAGAGGGAGGCGAACGCCGACCTCTGCCCCCGCATCGCGAGCCGCGTGCTGCCGAAGGCAGCTTTCCTGACGCGGCTCTGTGAATATAAAAAAGCAGAGCCTTTCAGCTCTGCTTTTTGCGCGGAGAAGGGGGGATTTGAACCCCCGCGCCTATTAACGACCTGCACCCTTTCCAGGGGTGTCCCTTCGGCCAGCTTGGGTACTTCTCCAAATTGCTCGAATCGCTGTGGGTTGCGCCCACCCGCTATGAACTTTGCCGTTTTCCAACAGCAATACCTATTGTAACGGATGCGGGCGGAAAATGCAAGCACTTTTTTTAATATTTGGCCATCAATTCATCAAAAAGTGTTCCTCTTACTCCGTTCACACCTGCTCTACCTTTTGGGCTTATTGTTTGAAGCTTCTCAAGGGCGGCCGTAAGCCCCAACTGCCCTTTTGAAGCATTTGGGCTTATTTTTTGAAGCTTCTTGGGGCTGGCCGTAAGCCCAAACTGACCTTTTGATGCTTTTGAGCTTATTTTCCAGGGCTTCTTGGGGCTGGCCGTAAGCCCAAACCGTCCTTTTGAAGCTTTTGGGCTTATTTTCCAGGGCTTCTTGGGGCTGGCCGTAAGCCCAAAGTGCCCTTTTGATGCTTTTGGGCTTATTTTCCGAAGCTTCTTGGGGCTGGCCGTAAGCCCAAACCGCACTTTTGAAGCTTTTGGGCTTATTTTCCGGGGCTTCCGGCTCGCCGCCGTAAGCCCAAACCGCCCTTTTGATGCTTTTAGGCTTATTTTCCGAAGCTTCTTGGGGCTGGCCGTAAGCCCAAACTGACCTTTTGATGCTTTTTAGCTTATTTTCCAGGGCTTCCGGCTCGCCGCCGTAAGCCCAAACTGACCTTTTGATGCTTTTGAGCTTATTTTCCAGGGCTTCCGGCTCGCCGCCGCAAGCCCAAACCGTCCTTTTGAAGCTTTTGGGCTTATTTTCCGAAGCTTCTCAGGGGCGGCCGTAAGCCCAAACTGCCCTTTTGAAGCCTTTGGGCTTATTTTTGAAGCTTCTTGGGGCTGGCCGTAAGCCCAAACCGCACTTTTGAAGCCTTCGGTCGGATTTCAGAGTGTGCGCATCCGGATTTTCTCCCACGAAACGGCTTTTTCGATGGAAGCGAGCGTCAGCAGGCCGCCCTCGCAGCAGCCGACCCTCCAGCCGAAGGGATCGCCGCCGAAATAATGGTGCAGGATCGACAGGATCGTCCCGCCGTGGACGGTAAAGGCGAGAAGCGGATCGCCAAAAGCCCGCTCCCGGGCGCGCAGCACGTCCATAAGTCCTCCGACGACCCGCGCCTCGACCTCGGCCCGGCTTTCGCCGCCCGGAAAGGCCAGCTCCCCGCCGCTGTCGATAAAAGCCTGGTAATCCGGATCCCCGTTCAGCTCCGCATAAGCTTTCCCCTCGAAGGCCCCGAAATGCCGGATCTCCATTAAGCTCCGCGTAGTTTTTTCCCTCGAAGGCCCCGAAAGCGCACTCGGCAAAATCCGGCACGACGATGGCCTCGCGCTCCGGAAAAAGGATCTCCGCCGTCTCGCGGCAGCGCCGAAGCGGGCTCGTATAAACACAATCCGGAGCCGGCAAGATTCCGGCCTGCCTTATGCGGGTAAGCTTCTCCCGCGAAGCCTCCAGCATCGCTTCATCCGTGCGGCCGATGTACCGCCCTTCAAGATTCCCCGCCGTCGCCCCGTGCCGGATCAGCAAAAGCCGCATACGCATCCATCCTCCTTCAGTAATCCGAATCGTCCGGCACCACGCCGTCCCTAAGACCCTCGGCCATCTCCCGCTCATTTTCCAGCGCCTTCGCGAACTGCGCGCGGCAGAGCTTTCCCCGCAGAACACTCAGATTGCCTGCACAGCCCAAAGCGGAACATTGATCAGCCAATCCTGTTCTCTGAAATTTGACATGGATGTGC
>CACZBB010000174.1 GCA_902779245.1 uncultured Lachnospiraceae bacterium
GCGAACCCTCCATTGGGCAGCACGTGTTTCCATGTCTTTTCGACTACGGTTATGAATACTACTACTCTTTTAACCTTCTGTCAATCATTTTTTGAAAAAATATTTCAATACGCTAAAGCAAAAAAGTCAGAGAAACCGCCCTTTACGCCTGCCGGTAGGAAGCCAGGAAGTGCTCGATCTTGTCCATGGCTTCACCCAGAACGGCTCTTCTCGGCAAATACACGATGCGGAAATGGTCGGGATTCGGCCAGTTAAAGCCGGTGCCCTGGACAAGGAGTACATGCTCCTTCCGCAGCAGGTCATAGGCAAATTGCATGTCGTCGTGAATGTTGAATTTTTCGACATCCAGCTTCGGGAAGCAGTAGAACGCCGCTTTCGGCTTCACGACGCTGAGCCCCGGGATCGAATTGATCTTCTCGACGATGAAATCCCGCTGCTTCGTGACGCGGCCGGTGGCGTTGACGTAGGTCTTGACCGACTGGGTACCGCCGAGGGCCGTCTGAACGATGGACTGCGCCGGAACGTTGGAGCAAAGACGCATCGAGGAGAGCATCTTGATGCCCTCAATATAATCCTTCGCGATCTCCTTGTTGCCGGAAAGGATCATCCAGCCCACGCGGAAGCCGGCGATCATATGGGATTTCGAGAGCCCGGAGAAGGTTACGCAGAAGCAGTCCGGCGCGAGGGAGGCGATGGAGGTGTGAGTATAGCCGTCCATGAGCAGACGGTCATAGATCTCATCCGCGAAAATGATCAGGCCGTGTTCCCGGGCGATCTTAACGATTCCCTCCAGGATTTCCTTCGGATACACGGCGCCCGTCGGGTTGTTCGGGTTGATGACGACGATGGCCTTGGTCCGGTCATTGACCTTCTTCTCAATATCCGCAAGATCCGGGTTCCACTCGGCCTGCTCGTCGCAGAGGTAGTGGACGACCTTTCCGCCGGCCAGGGTCGCGCAGGCTGTCCAGAGCGGATAATCCGGCGCCGGGATGAGGATCTCGTCCCCGTCATCAAGCAGCGCCGACATGCTCAGATTGATGAGCTCCGAAACGCCGTTGCCGGTGTAAATGTCGTTCATCGTGACGTCGGGAATGTTCAGGTTCTGCGCATACTGCATGATGGCCTTTCGCGCGGCCCAGATCCCCTTTGAATCGGAATATCCCTCGGAATCCCGAAGGTTCATGGCCATATCCTGCACGACTTCTTCGGGAGCGCGGAAGCCAAAGGGCGCCGGGTTGCCGATATTGAGCTTGAGCACCTCCACGCCCTGCGCGATCATCCGGTCGGCTTCCTCCACCACCGGCCCGCGGACATCATAAAGAACATTATCTAATTTTCTGGATTTATTAAACGTCTGCATAGCTCTCCTTCCGGGGCGGTCTTTCTGCTTTGATCGGCTTATCGTCTGTCCGTCTGAATCATCTGCGGCCGCGCTTTTCGCCGTGCAAGGGAATTGTTTATGGCGCCGTCCCTAGTCCCTGTATTATACCACGTTTCACAGAAGCCAAAACCCTTTTTTCATACCGGATCCTTCCCGGCAATGCTTTCCTTCTTGTCCGGAAGGACCGAAACCACCATTTTTTGTTTTTATCCTTCCGCCTTTTCCATGCGTACGTTCATCCCGCGTATGGTAGCCCTGCGCATGGCTTTAAGGACGCGTTCGGCGTATTCCCGGTCCACGTCGACAAATGCATAGCTCTCATGAAGATCGATCGCGCCGACAAGTCGGCCGGAGATTCCGGCCTCACCGGCAATCGCGCCGACGATATCGCCCGGGCGTACATTCTGGTTTCTTCCGACGTTAATAAACAGCCGTACCATGCCGCTCTCGAGCTCGCCGCGCCGCCGCACCTTGAGCCGCTTTCCGCCAAGGCGCTCGCGTCCGTCTCCGGACACCTCGAAAGCACGTTGGGAACCATCCGTCGGGGCATAGCGCTCGCCGCGCCCCGCGCCATCCTCGGATGCGTACCGTCCGCGGCCTTTATAGCCTCCCTCAAAGCCATACTTTCGCCGGCTTCGGTCTTCGTACTCTCCGTCCGCATACCGGTCTCTCCGGCCCCGGTCAAGGTCATCAAGACTTCTGGGAAGCTGCTCTTCCCTCGAAAGATCCACATCCTCGATGCGGCCCATCGCGATCGCCAAAAGCGCCGCTGCGAAATCCATCGAAGAAACCTCGTCCTCAAAGATCCTCCGGTCAAGAATATCCCGGTATCTTTCAAGTCCGTCCTCGGAACTGATCCGCTCCAAAGCGCGGTCAAGGATCTTATCCGCCTTCCGCTCGGTAAGATCCCCGAGCGAGGGAAGCGCCTGCGGGATGATCTTCGTCTTACAATAGCGCTGAATCTCCCGGAGCTTATAGACCTCGCGCCCGACGACCAGCGAGTACGCGGTCCCGGATCTTCCGGCGCGTCCGGTCCGCCCGATGCGGTGGACATAATATTCGTCATCCTGCGGAATGTCATAATTGAAAACCGCCTCGATGTCCTCCACGTCGATGCCTCGGGCAACGACGTCGGTCGCGACGAGGATCTCCGTACGCCCGCTGCGGAAGGATTTCATGACGCGGTCGCGCTGCGCCTGAGAAAGGTCGCCGTGAAGGCCCTCCGCGAAAAATCCCCGGCCCTGCAGCTCCTCCACCAGCTCATCGACCCGGCGCTTGGTGTTGCAGAAGACCACCGAAAGCTTCGGCTCGTAAAGGTCAAGCAGGCGGCAGAGAACCTCCGTCTTCTTGGTCGGGCGGACATCGTAATAGTATTGCGTGATCTCCGGAACCGTCAGCTCCTTTTTCGCCATGCGGAGCGTCATCGGCTCCGTCAGAAACTTCTCCGCGATCCTTCGGATCTCCGGCGGCATGGTCGCGGAAAACATGACGGTCTGGCGTTCCCCGGGAAGCCCGGCGAGGATTGTCTCCATGTCCTCCAGAAAGCCCATGTTGAGCATCTCATCCGCCTCATCCAAAACGGCAAATCTCACCTCGGAAAGATCCACGGTTTTCCGCCGCATGTGATCCATGACGCGGCCGGGCGTGCCGACGATGATCTGTGCGCCCTCGCGAAATCCCCGGATCTGACGGGAGATATCCTGTCCTCCATAGACCGGCAGGATCCGCACGCCGAAAAGATATTTCGCGTAGCGATGAAGTCGATCCGCTGCAGAATCGGCAGACCGAAGGCCGCCGTTTTCCCGGTTCCGGTCTGCGCCTGGCCGATGAGATCCTTCCCCTCCAGAACCGGCGGGATCGCCTGCTCCTGAATCGGCGACGGGGCGTCAAAGCCCATCTCGCGAACCGCGCGGCAGAGCGCCGCGTCCAGTCCCAGAACCGCAAAATTCTGGAGAGCCTCACCCTCCGTCAAAGCCTCCGCCGCGGCCTCAGCCCCTTCCGCAGGCTTTTCCGGATACACCGGCCCTTCCGTTCTTTCCGCGCGATCTCTCCGCTCCGCCCCTTCCGTTCTTTCCGTCCATTCTCTCCGCTCCGGTTCTTCCCCCCGCTTTCCCTTCCTATAGGAAGAAAAATGCCGATTCATCATCTCAACCTTAACATTCTTATTTTTACTCATTCAAAATCCTCCGTCCGCACCGCGAAAAACCCCGCGTCGCGGCCGTCCCCTCCCGTCAATTCATTGTAAATCAGACATTTATAGTCCTCGAGATCCGCCTCCTGATCATGCTTATAAGTATCCCCGTCCTTATCAACATAGCTGAAAGCGTTGATCCCCTGATACGTCTCCTGCAGGCGGCTGAGATACCGGTTATACCCGCTCTCCTTAAGACCCGTCAGCCGAAGCAGATAACTGGCGAGGAAATTAGCCGAAAGCAGCTTTCCGTCAGACTCCGGAATGTCGTAATTCGCCCAGATCAGGTATCTTGTGCGGTATTCCATCTGTTCCTGCGCAAAAGAAAGCTCCTCGGCCGGCTGCCCGAAGGCGTATTCGACGAAATCATCCGGCAGGGCCGGCTGATGATCCCCGAAAAAGCAGAGCAGGATCTTTTCTTTCCGCGTGCCGAGATAACCGATCAGCCTCTCCAGCGCGCCGTCGCTGATATTCATCAGCGTCAGGTACTGCTCCATGTATTCCTTCGACTCGCCCTCGAAATTCTTCAGATGCACGGTATTCGTGAAGTTTTTATAATCATACTCTCCGTGGTTCTGCATCGTGACGTTGAAGATAAAAAGCTTCTCGCCTTCCTTTTTCGCCTCAATCGTCTCGATCAGCTTATCGTAATCGCTGTCGTCCGTGATATACCCGCGCAGCTTGTCCGGATTTTTGTAATCGTCATAAGAAATGAACTCGTCAAAGCCCATCCTTGGATACACGATCTGCCGGTTCCAGCCATTCGGATAATACGGGTGCTGGGCCACCGCGTAATAGCCCTGCGCCTTCAGGTTCCGCGCCAGCGAAAACTGGTCCTGCTTGATGTACGAATTATAGACCACGGTCTGCGGCGAGAGCATGCACGAATTCCCCGTCAAAAACTCGTACTCTGAATTGGCCGTGGTTCCGCCGATCACCGAAACACAAAGCTGCCCTTTCTGTGCATTTTCCGTAAGCGAATCCAGGAAAGGCGTAACCTCCCGGTCCGTCTCCACCTTCGGATAGATAGACAGATCCGAAAAGCTTTCATTCATAACGCAGAGAATGATCTCCGGCTCCTCCGTACAGAGCTTTCCGGGCGCCGGGCTGTTCTCCGATTCCTCAATAATCTTTGCCAAATGCGCGTCCGAGTAAATCTCCGGCGGGGTCGGGAAAGAGGCCTTGGCAAATGCAAGGAACCCCGCCTGCATGCCGAACCGCTTATAGGTATACTGCGGATGCCAGTCACGAAGCCAGATGCCCGTGTCCGCCAGGACATTGGTCTTAAAGATCACGAAATAAAAGACCAGCGCCGTCGCGACGGCCAGTCCGCGGACCGCGACCTTTCCCGGCCAGCGCTTAAAAATATGAAAGATCTCCATATGCAGAAAGACCCCGCTGGCAAAGGCCGCGCCGGCGATGCCCGTAACGATCTGCCAGGTCATTTCCAGGGTATAGCTGCTTGCCACGTTCATCGCCGTCCGCATGGAGGCGATATCGATCCACTGGAAGGGAATCGAGCGGAACTGGAGGACATAGTAATTAAGACACGCCCAGAAGGTCAGGACAATGTTCGCGATCACCGCCCCAATGCTCACCGAGTTTGTCAGAAAAATGAAGACCAGGAAAAATGTGAGGGAGATCAGGGTGCCGAGAATGACATGAATATCGGCCATATCGGCGATCCAGGGATTGTTGATCAGCTCAATGATAAAAAAGCTCAGGATCGCATTTCCCACCACGAGAAGCCCGGCAAAGACAGCGTCGAGGATCTTTCGGAGCCTTGTTTTTTCCCGGACCGGCTTTCCCTCTTTGAGGGCTTTGCGGGTTTGATCCGCGCCGAGGAAGGGGATCTTATAGCGGAAGATCCCATGCAGAAACCCCAGCACGCACACGCCGATCGAAAGTCCGTAAAAGAGCGGCCGGAGCTCCTCGATCTTCTTTCCCAGCGCGTCCGTCACCTTCGTCTCCTCAAAAAAAAGCCCCGTGTTAAAGAGAACGAATCCGAGAAGCGCCGCCCACGGAAGAATCTGCAAGATAATATGAAGCACTTTTTTATTTTTCATCTTTCATTTGTCTTTCTTTTACTTACACGCGATATTCCTTTGTCGCCGAAAGAAGCCAGGCAAGCTCTTCTCCCGCAAGGTAAGGCGCGACGGCCTCCCGGACTTTTTTATGGTAATCGTTCAGGCGGGCGATGTCCTTCGGCTCAAGGAAGGACGGATCCAGCGCCCGCGTATCGATCGGCGCAAGCGTCAGCGGCACAAAATGCAGGAACCGGCCGAACTCATTTTCCGTGTCCTTCTCGCAGAGCAGAATCGTCTCGATACGGATGCCGTACTTGCCCTCGACATAGAGTCCGGGCTCATCCGAGACGATCATCCCCGGCTCGAAAGGAACATCGGGGTAATCCCTCGTCGACTTGCTGCGGACAGCCTGCGGGCCTTCGTGAACGTTGAGGATATACCCGATCCCGTGTCCCGTGCCGTGGTTGTACTCCATCGCCTGTTCCCAGATCGGCATCCGGGCATAGGCGTCGAGGAAGACGCCGCCGGTGCCCTCACGGAAACGGGCATACAAGAGATTCAGATTCCCGGCCACAACCAGTGTGAAGGCTTTTTTCTCCTCCGCGGTCAGCGGGCCGGCCGCGACGGTGCGCGTTACGTCCGTGGTCGCGCCCATGTACTGGCCGCCCGAGTCCACAAGGTAAAAGCCCCGCGCCTCCACCACGGCATCCTTCTCCGGCGTCGCCGCGTAATGCGCCATCGCCGCATTGGCCCCGTAGGCGGAGATCGTCGGAAATGACAGCTCAAGGAAGCCCGGAATCTCCGCGCGAAGGCCGTCCAGCTTCGCGGCCGCCGAGAGTTCGGTAAGCTTCTCCCTGCCGACCCTTTTGTCGAACCAGCAGAGGAATTTGCAGAGAGCGACAGAGTCCAGAAGATAGTATTTTTTGATATTTTCAATCTCTACCGGGTTCTTCACGGCCTTCATCAGCTCGGTCGGATTCGGCTCGTTGATCAGCCGGACCTCGCCGTTCTCCGCACTTTCCCGCGTCTTCTCCTTCAAGATTTCCAGCGTGCAGTCGCTGATCGACCGCTCCTCAATCAGAACATTGCCCTCGGGCCGCATTTGTCGAAGGAAAGTAAAGAAATCATCATAGGCGTGAAGGGTAATGGCATTTTCCCGGAGATATGCCTCAAGCGCCTCCGTCACTTCCTCGGGCTGGAGGAAAAGATGCACATTCTCCCGGCCGATCACAAGATAAGCAAGCGCGACGGGATTGCACGTGATGTCCCGGCCGCGCAGGTTGAGCAGCCAGCAGATATCGTCCAGCTTTTCAAGGACGTGGACGGCCGCGCCGGCCTTCGCCATCTTCTCACGCACCCGGGCAATCCGGACCTGAAAGGACTCGCCGGAAAGCTCGTCCGGAATCAGAAAGACCGGCTCCTTCGAGCGCTCCGGACGACCGTCCCAGATGCCGTCCGCCGGATCAAAGCCGGAAAAAACCCTCGCGCCCTTTTTCGCCGCGGTCTCGCGGTAGCGAAGACCCGCCGCCGCGTCCACACAACGCCCGTCGTAGGCGAGCGTCTGCCCTTCCTTCAGCGTCTCCTCCAGATATTCGGAGACCTTCGGCACACCCGGCTCGCCCATCCGCATAAGGAGAATCCCGCTCCCGGCGAGCTCGGCCTCGGCGGAAATAAAGAACCGCCCGTCGGTCCACAGACGCGCCTGTGCGGCCGTGACCGCAAGGACTACATTGTCGCTCGTGCAGCCGGAAAAGAATTCCGTTACCTTATAGTAATCCCCCACATACTCCGAGGCGTGATCGTCGGAGGAGGTCATCAGCAAAACGTCTACGGACTCGGCCAGCATCCTGGCGCGAAGCTTCCTAAGCCTTTCCAAAACCGTCATTATTCTTTCCTTCTTTCTTATACAAATGCAGCAGGGTCTTTCGTCTTTAAAGCCTGACAAATCAAATTCATATATTAACACGAAAGCATTTTTTCTTCAAGTAGAGAAAATATGGTTACAAGTCACTCCCGTGCCAAACACTCGCCCTAAAGGACTAGCTGCGCGTCGCTGTTTGGCACGGGTCCGTGACATAAATCAGCCTGTGTATGAA
>CACZBB010000175.1 GCA_902779245.1 uncultured Lachnospiraceae bacterium
GCGACAAACTATAATTTTATGGTTCATACACAGGCTGATTTATGTCACTGGCCCGTGCCAAACAGCGAGTGTTTGGCACGGGAGTGACTTGTAACCTTTCATCAGATGTCGGAGAGATCCTCGCCGTTGGTCGCGATAACCTTCTTGTACCAGTAGAAGGATTTCTTGCGGCTGCGGGAAAGGTCGCCGGTGCCGTCGTCGTATTTATCGACGTAAATGAAGCCGTAGCGCTTGGCCATCTCGCCGGTGGACGCGGAGACGAGGTCGATGCAGCCCCAGGGCGTGTAGCCCATGAGGTCGACGCCGTCCTCGACAGCCTTCTTCATCTCCTCGATGTGCTTGCGGAGATAGTCGATCCGGTAGAAGTCGTTGACCGAGCCGTCCGCTTCCTTGACATCGCGCGCGCCGAGGCCGTTCTCAACGACCATGAGCGGGATGCGATAGCGGTCATAGATCTCGTTCAGGCTGTAGTGCAGACCCTTCGGATCAATCTGCCATCCCCAGTCGGAGGATTCGAGATACGGGTTCTTCGAGCCGGCGATAAGGTTGCCGTCAGAGGCCGCCGCGCTCGGATCCACGCTGATGGTATTGCTACTGTAGTAGGAGAAGGTGTAGAAATCAACCGTGCCTTCCTTCAGGATCTCGGCGTCGCCCGGCTCCATCTTCACCGTGATGCCGTGGTTCTTCCAGATCTTCTGCGCATAGGCCGGATACTCGCCGCGGACCTGCACGTCCGAGCAGTACCAGTTCATCTCGCGCATATGCTCCTGGTTCTCCAGAACATCTGCGGGGTTGCAGGTCAGCGGATAGGTGGTCACGAAGCAGATCATGTTGCCCATCTTAAACTGCGGATAGTTCTCGTGCGCATATTTCACGGCCTTCGCGCTGGCGAGGAACTGATGGTGAAGCGCCTGGAAACGCTCCGCCGGCTTGTCCGGAATATTTGCCATAGAGCCTTCGAAGCCGCGGATGGTTCCGGTGGAGAGAACCGCGCCGAAGGGCATTGTGCCTGCGTTGATCTCGTTGAAGGTCAGCCAGTATTTGACTTTGTCTTTGTAGCGCTCGAAGATTGCCTTGCAATAATTCATGAAGTAGTCAATGAGCTCGCGGCCTTCCCAGCCGTTGTACTTCTCCACCAGCGCATAGGGCAACTCATAATGAGAAATGGTGACCAACGGCTCGATGCCGTGCTCTTTGCAGCAGCTAAACAGCCTGTCGTAGAACGCAAGTCCCGCCTCGTTCGGCTCGTCTTCCATGCCCGTCGGGAAAATGCGGGTCCAGTTGATGGAGGTGCGGAACGTCTTGAAGCCCATCTCCGCAAAAAGCGCGATGTCTCCCTCAAAATGCCCATAGAAATCGATGGCTTCGTGGGAGGGATAGAAGGTTCCCGGCTCGATGCCCACGGTCACGCGCTTCGGAACCGTGTGGGAGCCGCCGGTGCAGTGGTCGGAGACCGACGCGCCCTTGCCGTCAACATTCCAGGCGCCCTCGGCCTGGTTCGCGGCGATCGCGCCGCCCCATAAGAAATCTTTACGTAAAACGGACATTTGTCCTCCTTTTCCGCCGCTTCCTGCAGCCTGCACTGCTTAACAGAGTGAACGGGCATACATAGTTCGCACTCTGTGCCACTATGCATAAAAGTCGATGGCTCCGCTGCTTCGCAGCTCCCTCCATCGCCGCCTGTATTCACAGTCCGGGCTGTCGCCCTACTTGGCTCTACAGGCTAGCCCGCGCTATGACCGCTCGTCTGTGCGTGCGAGCACGCCCATCCGGCGGTCGCACCGCGGGACTTTTAAAGTAAATGTCTGTATTTTCTCAGCCCATCTTCGCCATCTTCGCCTTCAGGGCCGCTCTCTTCTCGGCTCTCGCCTTCTCCTCCGGATCATGCTCCATCATGTACGGGGAGACGCGGCGGTACAGCTTCGTGAGGTTCAGGATCGCCTGCGAAAGCTCCCGGGAGAGCTCGCCCGGATAGAGCCTCCACTGCCAGTTCGTACCGGTCGTGGACGGATGGTTGATGCGGGCTTCATTGCCCTTGCAGAGGAAATCCTGCAGCGGAATGATGCAGGTGTCCGCAACGCTCATGTACGCCGTGCGGATGAAATCCCAGGTGAACGCGTTGTAGTCGGTGTACAGGGAATTGATATACCGGCGGGCGAAATCCCTGGAGGTGTTGTCGAGGTTCTCGATCCAGCCGCGCACGGTCTCATTGTCGTGGGTTCCGGTATAAACCACGCAGTTGTGCTCGTAGAGATGCGGCAGATAATCGCTCTCTTCCCTCGGATCGAAGGCGAACTCCAGAACCTTCATGCCCGGGAAGCCCGTAGCCTTCACCAGAGCGATCACGCTGTCGGTGATATAGCCGAGATCTTCCGCGATAACCTTCACGTCGCCGAGCTCCTTCCTGACCTCGTCGAAAAGGCCGATGCCCGGTCCCTCGACCCAGCGGCCGGTCTTGGCCGTCGTGGATCCGTAGGGGATCTGATAGTACTCGTCAAATGCGCGGAAGTGGTCGACGCGGAGGATGTCGCAGAGCTCCAGGCAGCGGCGGAAACGGTTCACCCACCATTTGTAATGGTGGCGCTTCAGGTAGGACCAGTCATAGATCGGGTTGCCCCAGAGCTGGCCGTCCGCGGAGAAGGCATCGGGCGGGCAGCCGGCGACCGCCAGCGGCGTGTTCTTCTTGTCAAAGAGATACATCTGCGGCTCGCCCCAGGTGTCCGCGCTGTCGTAGGCGGTGTAGAAGGGGATATCGCCGATGATCTCAACGCCGTTGTCATTCGCATACTTGTGGAGCTTCTTCCACTGCTTGTCAAATTCAAACTGGAGGAAGTTCTGGTACGCGATGGCGTCAGCCAGCCTTTCCTTCGCGGCCTTGATGGCCTTCGCGTCGCGGACCTTGAGCTCCTCATCCCAGACATCCCAGGAAGCGCCGTTGTTTTCTTCCTTAATGGCCATAAAGAGGGCGTAGGTCTCCAGCCAGTACGCGTTCTGCTTGCAGAACTGCTCATAGTCCGGCTCCTTCGCCGCGTCAAAGCGCGTGAAGGCCTTGCGGAGCGCGGCGTTGCGGGACTGGTAGATTGCGCCGTAGTCGACGGAGACAGGGTTCGAGCCGAAGTCCTTGCCGCTCAGATCCTCCATGGTCAGCAGACCTTCCTGACGGAGGGTCTCCAGGTCGATGAAATACGGATTTCCGGCAAATGTCGAAAAGCTCTGGTAGGGAGAGTCGCCGAAGCCTGTCGGCCCGAAGGGGAGCACCTGCCAGTAAGTCTGACCGGAATCCCGAAGGAAATCGACAAATTCATAGGCTTCTTTGGAGAAGCAGCCGATTCCGTACTTCGAAGCTAAGGAGCTGATCGGGCACAAAATTCCACTTGCACGTATCATGATATGGTACCACCCTTCATATTTTTTTGTGTCTCCCATCCCGGGTCCTCGAACGCCTGCCGCGGCAGGCCGATCCCCTCGCAGACATTTTGCACAGGGAGAAGCACATTTCTCTGTTTCCATTATACTACATTTTTTCTCTTTCGTCCAATACTAACGAAACTTTTCGGAATATTTCCCATAAATTTCGTTTCTGGTCACACGCTGCGCCAGCAGGCATTTCCCCGGCGGATGATCTCGCGGCCCTCCGGGGTCTGCACCCAGTCGCAAAGAGTCCTTACGGAGGGCTTTTCGTTGTCGGCGCGGCTGAAGAGATAGAGCGGAAACAGGAAGGGATAATCGCACGCCCACGGTCCCCGGTCGTCGATATTCAAAATCTTCGTCTTCCGGTTCGCGTACATTTTCGTGTAATATGACAGGAAGGTGTAGCTGATCCCGCCGGGGTTCTCCGCCGCCGCGTCCACCATCTCCGGCATCGTCCGGACCTCGATCTGCCTATGCGGATCCCGCGCATCCGTAACGCGCGCGAAAGCCGACCGGCTCCCATTTCCTTCCTCGAGCTGATAGGGCGTGACCGGCAGATCCGGGCCGCCCGCCTCCCGCCAGTTCGTCAGTTTTCCCTCATACATGGCGCGGATCTGCCCGCTCTCCAGGCCGTCCACGGGGTTTTCACGGTTTACGAGGAAGGCCAGGGGTTCCTCCAAAAGCGTGATCTCCCGGAACCGAAGGCCGGAGCGGTCCATCTCCTCCCGCTGGCCTGCCGAAGGCCCGGTGGCGACGAAGAAATCGCAGCGCCCTTCGATGAGGGCTTTATAGCCGTCCATCGTGGAATACTTTCGGAACCGCTCCCCGCTGAAGGCGGAGGGCGCGAGGACGCTCTGAAGGATTGCCCCCATGACCGGAAAAAAAGCGCTCGCCGCATAGACGATGAGCGTATCGTCCGTGATCGTGATGTCCGCGCGAAGCTTCGGAAGCACATTATTCTCCCGGAAAGGGTTAAAGCGGGAAGGATCCGCGCGTTGGATATCGTTCTTTGGCGCCATTGTCCTGACTCTCCTCTCCATGACACTCAGGGACCAGAAAAAACCGTCCCTCTGTCACCTACTTGACTTTTTTATCGGCCGGCACTATGATAGCATATAAGCATGCAGAAAGCCACTTTTCCGCAGACATATTTGGTTCGGGTGTCAAAACACCCGATTCACGGATTGCTTCGTGCTTTCGCACTCTCGCAATCCTACCGACATTCGAAATCCGCTCGTTTTACACAGA
>CACZBB010000176.1 GCA_902779245.1 uncultured Lachnospiraceae bacterium
AAAACGGCTACTTTCTCATGTCGGACGTGTCAAAAATGCATGAAATATTTTGCAAGCAAAATTTTCATGCGCTTTTGACACTTGAATCATATATTATTAGGAAGAAACTCGTTTACGAAACCTCCGCGGCCGCTTCGCTCTCTTTTGCGAGGAATTCGGCGGCGTCGTCCGTCCCGTCGGCGTGCTGGAAGGCCGCCAGCTCCGGATGCTCGCGCTTCTCCGGGGTGTAATTCTCGTAGGAGGGGCGCTTGTGGGGCTTGCTGTCCCAGATCTCCGTGGCGTCCGGCGCCCAATTCTTCGCGTAAGCGTCGCATTTGTCGCAGAGATGATCCACGGACTCCGCGGACTCCAGATTGGTCTGATGCGCGCCGGTCTTCTTCACCATCGCGCGGAGCAGATCCGGATTCTCCAGCATCGGGCAGGGACGCAGATGATTGCGGTTGAACGGCTGGCCCTCATGGTACGCCATGAAGAGCGGGCTCTGGAGGATCTCAAGGATCGAATTTTCCTTGATGTTCGCGTTCGAGAAATGAATGAACACGCAGGGCTCCGCGTCGCCGGCGGAATTGATATGGAAGTAATTCCGGCCGCCCGCGATGCAGCCGCCGACGTACTCGCCGTCGTTCTGGAAGTCCATCGGGTAGAACTCGATGTCGCTCTCCGGGGAGCGGACTTTGCGGATGCGCTCGATGATGAGCTTTCTCTGCTCGATGCTCGGCATCAGCTCCGGCACCGCGTTGTTGCCCACCGGCATATAGTGGAAGTAGAAGCCGAAGCGCGCGCCCTTGGAAGCGATGAAGCGGAAGAACTCGTCGCTCGTGACGGCCTCGACGTTCTGGCTGGTATAGCAGATCGACGTTCCGTAAATGATGCCGTACTGCTTGAGGAGATCCATCGCGCGCATAACGGCCGCGTAATGGCCCTCGCCGCGGCGCATATCGTTGGTCTCGGGCGTTCCCTCGATCGATAGCATGAAGGTAAGATTTCCAAGCTCGACGATCTTCTGGCAGAGCTCCTCGTCGATGAGCGTGGAATTCGAGTACGCCGCGAAGAAGCAGTCGTTGTGCTTCTCGCAGAGACGAAGGACGTCCTTCTTGCGGACCATCGGCTCGCCGCCGGTCATCATGTAGAGATAGATGCCGAGCGCCTTGCCCTCGGTGACGATCTTGTCCATCTCCTCAAAGGTCAGATTATGCTTATGGCCATAAGTACCGGACCAGCAGCCCACGCAGTGCATGTTGCAGGCCGTGGTCGGGTCGAAAAGAATGAGCCACGGAATGTTGCAGCCGTACTTCTCGCGGTTCGCGCGAATCTTCTTGGTTCCGCGAAGGA
Organism: uncultured Lachnospiraceae bacterium; assembly: GCA_902779245.1. Taxonomy (GTDB): domain Bacteria; phylum Bacillota; class Clostridia; order Lachnospirales; family Lachnospiraceae; genus Chordicoccus. Next base: position 1,333 of record CACZBB010000176.1, read on the forward strand.
ACGCCTCGTAGCCAAGGTTCACAAGCATCTTCTTCGCGAACTTCGGATTGGCCTCGTCGATGATCTTGTTGATCAGCTTGAACCAGCGGTTGTCCGGATCCTGGATCGCCCGGCGAACCGCTTCCAGATTCTCGGCCTTCACGCCCTTGCCGAAGAACTTTCCGGCATAGTCCACGATCTTGAGGTACGTCTTCTGGCGATCCTCGCTGTTGGCAAGCTGATCATAAAAATGATCGATGAGGGTTACGAAAACCTGCCGTTCGACCGCATGCGTGACCTTCTTTACTGCCTGTGCCATTTTTAAAACCTCCATAAACACTTATTCCGGCCGGCAGCCGGAGAGTCCCGTATCCTGGTGTGACGCAACTCAGTCGCGAATAACTATAAATATGAATGAGACGCCGCACCAGGGCAATTGCTTTTAAATGTTTTTCCTAATTTTATCTAAAAAATCAATTCAGAAACCACGTTGTATTATAGCCCCCGCACCTCAAAATGTCATACTACAAAATCACGGAAATGTATCCAAAGGGTTACAAAATGCCTTGACTGTTTAGTGCGGATGCTTCGTATCCCCAAAAAAACTTGACCGTGGGAACCGGAAAGCGTACTATAGAAGATGCATCTGTTATCAGGAAATTCTTCGACGGGTCGAGGTGAAATCTATGGCAAAACAGTGGGATAACGAGCAGGCCGCGCGGGAGGAGATTCTCTCCCTCGTCGCCGATTATTATGAAGCCTTTAAAAAACCGGACGTGCCCTACGCCTCCCGCGTCTACGACGAGAAGGAAATGTGCGCGCTGGTGGACAGCGCCCTGGACTTCTGGCTCACCGCCGGCAAATACGCCGCCCGCTTTGAAAAGGCCTTTGCCGAGTGGATCGGCGTCAAATACGCGAGCCTCGTCAACAGCGGCTCCTCCGCAAACCTCATCGCCTTCATGGCCCTCACCGCCCCCGAGCTCGGCGAGCGGCGGATCAAACGCGGCGACGAGGTCATCACGGTCTCCTGCGGCTTTCCGACGACCATCGCCCCCATCCTGCAGTACGGCGCGGTGCCGGTCTTCGTCGACGTGACCATCCCGCAGTACAACATCGACGTCACGAAGCTTGAGGCCGCATTTTCCGAAAAGACGAAGGCGGTCATCATCGCACACACGCTGGGAAACCCCTTCGACCTCGCCGCCGTCAGCGCCTTCTGCAAAAAGCACGGCCTCTGGCTCGTGGAAGACAACTGCGACGCGCTCGGTACACAGTACACGCTGGACGGCGAAACGAAGTACACCGGAACCTTTGGCGACATCGGCACCTCCAGCTTCTATCCGCCGCACCATATGACGATGGGCGAGGGCGGCTGCGTCTACACCGACGACCCGCTTCTCCACCGTCTGATCCTGAGCTACCGGGACTGGGGACGGGACTGCGTCTGCGCGCCCGGCCAGGACAATCTCTGCGGCCACCGTTTTGACGCGCAGCGCGGGAGACTTCCCTTCGGCTACGATCACAAGTATGTCTACAGCCACTTCGGCTACAACCTGAAGGTCACGGATATGCAGGCCGCCATCGGCGTCGAGCAGCTGAAGAAGTTCCCGGACTTCATCGAGCGCCGCCGCCACAACTGGGAGCGGCTGCGCAAGGCTCTTGAGGACCTCTCCGACCTTCTCATTCTCCCGGAGCCCGCGGCCAATTCCCGGCCCTCGTGGTTCGGGTTCCTCATCACGGTCCGCGAGGGACTGGACCGCAACGCGGTGACCTCTTATATAGAAGCGCGGAACGTGCAAACCCGTCTCCTCTTCGCCGGCAACATCCTGCTGCACCCGGCCGCCGACGAGATCGTCGGGACGGATGCCTACCGGGTCAGCGGAGACCTTACGGTCACCGAGGAGATTATGCGCCGGACCTTCTGGGTCGGCGTCTACCCGGGCATGACCGACGAGAAGATCGACTACATGGCCAGGGTCATCCGCGAGGCCGTGGGACGATCCTGAGGCGCGGAAACCGGTTTCTGTACGTCCAAAGCCCGATATTTTGAAAAAAATCTAAAAAATGCCTCTTGATTTCCGGGAGGAATCCGATTATAGTAATCGCACAGCGTTTCAGAAGCATTTGCCTGCGCAAAAAGAAAATGCCCGGAAAAACGGCTTGCCGCGCTTGCATTTGTCTTTTCTCCAGACCGCTGCCGGTCTTCGCATTTCCGGCGCGGAATTGTTTATACGGAGAGTGTTTTATGAAGAAAAAACAAAATACCTATGAACCCGCATTTGCCGAAGGTCAGGAGCCGCAGCCGGAGAAAAAGCCGAAGCGCCCGCGCGCTGACGCCGTATTCTCGGCCACGGCGGATACCGCGCCGCTCCCCGGCACAGGCACAGGCGCAGGATCCTCCCGCGCCGGCGCGCCGCCCCGGCGGAAAGCTTATCATGGGAAGCTCAAGGCGTTTCTCCTGCTCTTCTCTATTCTGATGCTTGCCGGGCTGCTCGGCTACTGCGCGATGGCCGATAACTACAAGGAATGCTTCATTCCCGGCACGTACATCAACGGGATCGAAGCCACCGAGCTGACGGCCGAGGATATCAAAGCCCGCATTAAGGCCGAGGCGGAGGATTACGCCATCACCGTCACATTCCGAGGCACCGAGCCCGGATCGACCGTGACCGAGAAGATCGACGCGAAGGATTTCGGTTACCACTATATTTCCGGCAAGGACGTGGACGACGTTTTCAACGCCCAGGACCGCTACAGATGGCCGCTGGCCTATTTCGGCCAGAACAACAACCACACCGTCGGCACGGACACCGATTACGAGGAAGAGGATCTGAAGGCTGCCTTCTTTAATCTGAACGAGACAAAGCCGGAAGGGCAGGTTCTTCCTTCGAACGCGTATATATCCGTCGATGAAAACTCCATGTTTACCATCGTGCCGGAGGTGGACGGAAACTGCCTGAAGAATGAGGAAGCTTATCAGCTCCTCTCCGCGGCGGTCGCCGGCCGCGCCGGTTCCGTGGATCTGACGAACGCAGAGCTTTATCACGCGCCGGATGTCCGCTCCGATGACCCGTCCCTTACGGATCGCGTCAATGAGATCAACAGCTTCCTCGGCACGGTGATCAAGCTCAACCTCCCGGACGGCAGCCAGCGGACGATCGACCAGAACTTCCTGAAGAAGTGCCTCGTGAAGAATGCCGACGGCTCTTACGAGATCTCCGATTCGGAGGTCTGGGATGAGGTTCGCGCCTATGTCGCGGATCTCGGCATCGATATCAACACGGCGTCAAAGGGCCGGCCCTTCACCTCCACCCTCCGCGGGACGGTGTATATTAAGATGAAGGAGCAGGTGGGTGTCCAGATGGATCAGGAGGCCACGACCGCCTCCATCGCGACGGCGATCATCAACCGCCAGTCTCAGGACATCAACCTGAGCTACTCGGTCTTCAGCGAGGCTTCCAACATCGCCGACAGCGGCACCTATGTCGAGGTCGACAAGATCAACCAGCGCGTCTTCGTGTACGTGAACCATCAGCAGGTTCTCGACACGCCGTGCGTGACCGGCCAGGTCACCGACCCCGTGACGGATACTCCGGAGGGTCTGTTCAGCATCATCGACATGCGCAAGGGCATTCATCTGCTCAGCTACTACTCCAGCGGCGAGATTCAGTACGACTCGGAGGTCGAATACTGGATGCAGTTCACCTACGACGCGGACGGCTTCCACGACGCTTCCTGGCGCACCAAGTTCGGCGGAGACGATTACAAGTATATCGGCTCCCACGGCTGCGTTAACCTCCCGAGAGATGCCGCGGCAAAGATGTACAGCTGTGTCTATCTCGGTATGCCGGTCGTTGTCTTCTCCTGATCAAAATGTAATAAACGGGGCAGCGCAGTCGCTGCCCCGTTTCCGCGAGTCGGGCGCTGCCAAAGGCAGCGCCCGACTTCATTTTTTCCGTTATTTCTCGAAGATCGCGACCGACCGGTCGAGGATCCCGTGGATGTAGGCGATGAGGGTTCCATAGTTGGTCGCGGGAACGCCGGCAGCCCTGCAGGCGCCCAGCCGCCACTGCATCTCGCGGGCGTTCAGCATGCAGCCGCCGCAGTGAACGACAAGCTTATAGCTTCCGAGATCTTCGGGGAACTCCCCGCCGGACACCCAGGAGAAGGCCGGTTCGCACCCGGCAAACCTCCGGATCCAGGCGGGCAGCTTTTCGGTTCCGATATCCCCGCACTGGCGGTGGTGGGTGCAGCCCTCGGCGATCAGCACCGGATCCCCGTCCTTCAGCTCCTTCACGGCCCTCGCTCCCCGGACGGCCCCGAAAAGATCGCCCTTGTAGCGGGCCATCAGGATGGAGAAGGAGGTGAGGGGCACATCCGCCGGCACGATTTTGTCCACCTTCCCGAAAACCTGGCTGTCGGTGACAACCATCCGGGGCGGCTGCTTCAGGGCGTTCAGCGTCCCGGCAAGCTCCGTGTCGCGGGTGACCAAAGCCTGCGCGCCGGCCTCCAGGATATCCCGGATCGTCTGCTGCTGCGGCAGGATCAGCCGACCCTTCGGGGCCGCCTTATCGATGGGCACCACCAGAACGACCACATCCCCCGGCGAAAGAAGATCCCGGATCAGCGGACGGTCATCCTTCGCCGCCAGCATCCCCGCCATCGCGTCCTTCAGCTCGCGGATCCCCTGCTTCGTCAGGCAGCTGACAAAAAAGCGCTTCCCATCGGCTCCTCCACGAAGCTGACCCTCGTCTTCTTTTGTCTTTCCTTCCGTGTTCTCGTGCGCTTCCGGCCGGTTTCCTGCCGGCGTTTCCGGCGTCTCTTTTCTGCCCTCCCCTGTTTCTTCCGAATCGCCGGCATCCAGAAGATCCGCCTTATTCAGGACATAGAGATACGGGATCCCCCGCGCTCGGATTTCCCGGAGAATGGCCCGGTCATCTTCATTTTCCGGCTCCGCCGCGTCCCGGACCATCAGCGCCAGATCGGTCTTTCGAAGCACCTCCCGCGCCTTTTTGACGCGCAGCGCCCCCAGCGCTCCCTCGTCGTCCAGCCCCGGCGTGTCGATCAGGGTCACCGGGCCGAGCGGCAGAAGCTCCATGGACTTTTTCACCGGGTCCGTCGTCGTCCCCCGCGTCTCCGAAACGATCGCCAGGTCCTGCCCGGCGAGCGCATTTAGCAGCGATGATTTTCCCGCGTTCCTTCTTCCGAACAGCGCGATCTGCACCCTCTCGCCCGAGGGTGTTTCATTGAGACCTGCCATAGCCACTCCTTTCGCCATTGTTGGCATTTTCGAAAAAGTATGTTACAATATTGCTGCTTGCTCCCGAGCCGGACGCAGCACCATATTTCGGCAGGCTGC
>CACZBB010000177.1 GCA_902779245.1 uncultured Lachnospiraceae bacterium
AACGCGGCCGACGCCGCCATTATCTGGTCTTCAAGCGACAAGAAGATCGCGACCGTGGACGAAAACGGCCTGGTGACCGCCATCAAAGCCGGCACCTGTACCATCATCGCGAAAACCGCCAACGGGACGAAGGATTATTTCAACCTTACCGTCGTGCGGCCCCCGGTCGGGAGCGTTACGATCAGCGAAACAAGCGTGAAGCTGAACGTCGGCCTTTCGCTCCGGCTCACGGCTGCGGCCCTGCCCAGGGACGCTCTGGACCGTACCATACACTGGAAAAGCAGCAACCGCGAAGTCGCTGCCGTAACCTCAAAGGGCAAGGTGACGGCCGTCCGCTGCGGCACCTGTACCATCACCGCTTACACCGACAACGGCACGATGTCTAACTGCAAAATCTCCGTGAAGCAGCTTTTTGTCTATGAATGCTCGAAGGACGGCATTTACCGCTATACCGCCGATCCCGCCCTTGTCAAAAAGCTGAAGAACCAGGGCTGGACGTACCGGAAGGCCTTCCGCGCGGCCGGAAAGTCGTCAAAGCCCGTCTACCAGATCTTCGATCCGAAAACAAAGCGCTACGCTTATACCGCCTCCCGCGAAACCGCCCTGGCCGCCCGTAAAGCCGGCTGCAAGGCCAGCCTTGCGTTCTACGGATCGGAGTCCGCGGAGGTTCCCGTATACGAGCTTTGCGAAGAGGGCGCGAAGCCTGTGTACGTCTACACCGCCAGCCGCAAGGAAGTGAAGACGAAGAAGAACGCCGGCTGGACGTACCGGGGAATCGCCTGGCACGCCGAGCGGACGACGCTGTAGCCGTCCGCCGGTTCATGCAAAAAGTTCCTATATTTTACTATATATTGTGTTTATCAATAAACGCGCAACTAGATATTGACTTCTCCCCGGATTTGGGCTACACTATCCATACTTTAGCCGCCCGCCCCGCAGGCAGATTCTCCGGGCGGACGGCGGAAAGACAGCCGGATCCCGCCCGGCGCCGCGAAGCCCTGCGGCCTTCGGAACCGGCAGCCGGACGGATTTCGTTACATAAAAAAGCTCAAAGCAAGCATTTATGGAGGAGGAGTTTATGTACCGCGTCGTAAAACGAGACGGCCTGACCGTCGATTTTGATGTCAATAAAATCAGCGCAGCCATCACCAAGGCCTTTGACGCCGTGGAGCGCAAGTACCACCCCACCATCATCAACCTGCTCGCCCTTCAGGTCACGGCCGACTTTGACGGCAAGATCAAGAACGACCTGATCACCGTTGAGGAGATTCAGGACAGCGTGGAGAAGGTTCTCTCCGACTCCGGCTACGCGGACGTCGCCAAGGCGTATATCCTCTACCGCAAGCAGCGCGAAAAGATGCGCAACGTCAACTCCGCGCTTCTTAATTACAAGGAAATCGTGGACAATTACCTCCGCGTCAACGACTGGCGCGTGAAGGAGAACTCCACGGTCACCTACTCCGTCGGCGGCCTGATCCTCTCCAACTCCGGCGCGATTACGGCGAACTACTGGCTGAGCGAGATCTACGACGAGGAGATCGCCAAAGCCCACAAGAGCGGCGCGATCCACCTGCATGACCTCTCGATGCTCACCGGCTACTGCGCGGGCTGGAGCTTAAAGCAGCTCATCCGCGAGGGCCTCGGCGGCATCCCCGGAAAGATCACCTCCAGCCCGGCCAGCCATCTGTCGACGCTCTGCAACCAGATGGTCAACTTCCTCGGAATCATGCAGAACGAATGGGCCGGCGCGCAGGCATTTTCCTCCTTCGACACCTACCTCGCGCCATTTGTCAAGATCGACAATCTCTCCTACCGGGAGGTCAAGCAGTGCGTCCAGTCCTTCATCTACGGCGTGAACACGCCTTCAAGATGGGGCACGCAGGCTCCGTTCTCCAACATCACGCTGGACTGGGTCGTGCCGGTGGACCTTAAGGACGTCCCGGCCATCGTCGGCGGGAAGGATATGGACTTCACCTACGGCGACTGCAAGAAAGAAATGGACATGGTGAACAAGGCGTTCATCGAGATCATGATCGAGGGCGACGCCAATGGCCGCGGCTTCCAGTACCCGATCCCGACCTATTCGATCACGAAGGATTTTGACTGGAGCGACACGGAGAACAACCGCCTGCTCTTCGAGATGACCGCGAAGTACGGAACGCCCTACTTCTCGAACTACATCAACTCGGATATGGAGCCCTCGGACGTGCGCTCGATGTGCTGCCGCCTGCGCCTTGACCTCCGTGAGCTTCGCAAGAAGTCCGGCGGCTTCTTCGGCTCCGGCGAGTCTACGGGAAGCGTCGGCGTGGTCACCATCAACCTGCCGCGCATCGCGTACCTGGCCTCCAGCGAGGCGGATTTCTACGCACGCCTCGACCATATGATGGATATCGCGGCGCGGAGCCTGAAGGTGAAGCGCGACGTCATCACCAGGCTCCTTGAGAACGGCCTCTACCCCTACACGAAGCGGTATCTCGGCACCTTCGCGAACCATTTCTCGACCATCGGCCTCATCGGCATGAACGAGGTCGGCCTCAACGCGAAGTGGCTCCGCGAGGATCTGACCAGCCCGCGCGTGCAGGCCTTTGCCAAGGACGTGCTGAACCATATGCGCGAGCGTCTCCAGGATTACCAGGAGAAGTACGGGGATCTCTACAACCTTGAGGCGACGCCGGCCGAGTCCACGACCTACCGCTTCGCGAAGCACGACAAGGAGCAGTTCCCGCACATCATCACGGCCAATGAAAACGGGACGCCGTATTATACGAATTCTTCGCATCTTCCCGTCGGCTACACCGACGACATCTTCTCGGCTCTGGACATCCAGGACGAGCTGCAGACGCTCTACACCTCCGGTACGGTCTTCCACGCCTTCCTCGGCGAGAAGCTTCCGGACTGGAAGGCGGCCGCGGCGCTGGTCCGCAAGATTGCCGAGAACTACCGGCTGCCGTACTACACGATGAGCCCGACGTATTCGGTCTGCGCCGACCACGGATACCTCGTGGGCGAGCAGGCGGTCTGCCCGCACTGCGGCAAGAAGACCGAGATCTACAGCCGCATCACGGGCTACTACCGCCCGGTACAGAACTGGAACGACGGCAAGGTGCAGGAGTTCAAGGACCGCATGGAATATGTGCCGTTCCGCGACGGCTCCCTGCCGGAGCGCTCGACCGTCTGCCGCGCGGCCGCTCCCGGCAACCGGGTGACGGTGCCGGCGATGAGCGAGGAGGAGAAGGACGAGATCCTGCTCTTCGGGACGCACACCTGCCCGAACTGCCGGATGGCGGAGAAGCTTCTCGGGGATATGGACATCGCCTACACGGAGATTTTCGCCGAGGACGATCCGGAGCTCGCGAGGAAGTATAACGTGGAAACCGCCCCGACCATGATCGTCGGCGGACAGCGGTATGTCGGGTTTGGCCCGATCCGCAAGTACCTGACGGAGCGGAAGGCGGGCTGAGGCCGCAGGGAAGGCTTCAGAGCAAAATAAGAAATTTCAGGAGCATATCACTTTCGCGGCAGCCTTTTTTCGGCTTCAATTCAGGCAGCAAATATCCTTGCGCGGCTCTGTGAATCTGTGAATTGGGCAGAGGGAGGCGAATGCCGAGCCTCTGCCCCCTCTCGCGAGCCGCGCGCTGCCGAAGGCAGCAAAATCCTTGCGCGGCTCTGTGAATCAGAAAGGACGCAGGGGACTTTCGATCCCCTGCGTCCGCAAGCGCGATGATTCACAGGACTGCCGATGGCGAGAACGGTTTTACGGCAGATTCCCCAAAAACCTCTCTATCGCGCGGCTGACTTCAAAAACACCTTCCGGATATACGCGATGGTATGATCCTCGCCCTTCTTTGCCCACATCCGAAGGAGGAACTCCAGCTGCCGGAGCGTCACCGGATGCACAAACCACATATGATCCTTTGCCTTCAGAAAATACTCCAGCGCGCTCGCGTCCGTATAGTTCTCCTTCATATATACCCTTGACGCGCTCACGCGGTCAAAAATCATCTCCGCCACGTAGCGTCTCGGCATCTTCATGCCGCCGATCGTTTTTCCGAGCTTCGGGTCATCCAGGTAATCGATCCAGTACTCATAGTGATGCTTGTTCCGGCCCTTGTGGTGAAGCCAGGCCAGCGAAACGCCCGTCGCCTCCCGCTCCGCGTTGTTCGGGCTTCGGGTTCCCTGATAGTATTTCGCTCCCGGAAGGAACTCCGTCGGCGAGAGCTTGGAAAAATCATGAAAAAGCCCCTGCCGGTACAGCCCGGCGCGGAAGCAGTAGGTCATGACCAGATGGTGATGGGTCGTAATGGTTTTCAAATGCTCGAATGCTTTCATGATCCGCCGCAAGCCTCCCCTTTCCTAATGTCCGATCGTTACAAGTCACTCCCGTGCCAAACACTCGCTGTTTGGCACGGGCCAGTTACATAAATCAGCCTGTGTATGAACCATAAAATTATAGTTTGTCGCTGACCTGCGTTTTGCCATCGCCCGCAGGGCGATTTCATTGCAAAACGCCTTCGTCGGAAAGCCTTTCTTTCATTCTTAGATCAATTCTTTTGTGTAGTTCCCCTGCCATGGAAACAGCACAGGGTTTTTATTGAGGCAATAGGTGCAGAACGGGATCTCCCGATTGAATTCCCGCAGGATTTCATAGCCATCCCCGGCGCGGTAAATATTCACCCAGTTTTTCTCCGAAACCTCCTTCGCTGCCCGAAGCTTGTCCTTCACCTCGTCATAGAAGCAGGGAATGCCGCACATTGTAAACCGTCCGTCATCATGAAGGAAATGACAGTGCCGTTCAAAACAATGATTAAAATTATAAGTCCCGTCTTTTTCCACATTATCCGCAATAAGCCGAAATCTATATATTTCTTTCGAAGCCTTGTACCGAATACCCGCGCTGTACAATCGGTCTGTGATCTTGTCCAGTATTCTCGCGGTTGGATGATAGTTTGAGATATCGACGCTTGCCCGATGCTGTTTCAGGCTGTTCAAAACCGCATCGTCCACTTTGGGAATCAATAATCCGTTGGATACAACACGGAGGTCTGTATCCGGGAATACCTCTCTTGAAATCTGAACAAAGACACTCAGCTCCGGGTTTAAAAACGGCTCGCCGCCCATCAGTCGGAGGGTCACGATGTTGTCGAACAGCTCGCGCAGCCGCAGGAGATTTTCTCTGTATTTTACCGGATCTCCGAATTTTGGCCGGTCGTAGAGATTGCAATAGTGGGAGCATCCCTTACATCTCAGGTTGCAGTGCCACGCGACATGATACTCCATATAAAGAAGCACCGGTTTGCTGTATTTCATGATGCGGTTATTATCGAAATCGTAGATAAAGAGTCTGTCCGCCGCACCGATTTCGTTCATTTTGGTCTCCACCGTCTCCATAAGCGACGTCCTGTTCGTTACCAGAAGCAAGGTATCCTGAAGATTATTGTCCAGCTTCAACAGATCGTCCCTGTCATTGGAAAACCACACACGAAAACCGTTTTTCTCAAGCATACTCTGCAAATGAAGTTTTCTGTCATCTTCCCAGAAGTAGCCAAAAATGCAGACGTTTGTTTTCCCGATTCGTTGAAGGATCTCGATATTTTTTAATTGATCGGACATGTCGGCCTCCTGTTCATTCAGACGCTAGTAATAGCTGCCATGATTAATAGAAGGAACTTTTTTAAAAATGGAAAGAGAGCCAAAAAGCCAATCAATAAAAGGCTTTAGGGCTCTTTTTTATGAACCAGGTGTTGAAAACGGGATGATAATATATTTCTTTAGAAAGCTGTCAAGAAAGAGCACACAAAAGCTGATAAAATTGCTGAAATTACGGCAAACGGCACTCATTCGTCCTCGATAATATTTTCGGCGCGGAGGGAATCCAGAAAGGCTTCGATGTCCGCCATGGCGACGGACGCGTCCACATCATATTCATCCGTTACGGCTTTCAGAAGCTCTTCCATCGTGCAGCCTTCGTCCAGCTTCTTCCACATGAGTACACCGGCATCATTCAGTTTAATGACGCCGTTCAGTTCGTTTGCGGTATCATTACCAACATAAATCGCCACATTTGCGCCTGCAAACTCATCGAGTACGTACCCGTCCCTGATCTTCATTTGTTTTCCTCCTTGGGCAGATAATAATTTGTCACGGTTTTGACGGCTTCCCGCCACTGATCACAGCCGTCTGCCTTTGCCTGTTCCCTGATGAGATCCATGAGTTCCTCCGGCAGCGGCGGGATCTCCTCCTTGCGGCTCTGTTTGATGATGGCCGCAATCTGATACAAAGTCTTTGCGTCCACCCTGTAGTCAAGGTCGGCAAATCCTTTTTTCGCAAGCATCGCTTTCGCCAGATAACGAAAACGCAGCATTACGTCAAAAGCTCCTGCCCTTCCTTTACTGACCGTGGAATTTTTCCGTATACAGTAGTGATAGTCATGGTCGCCAACCACCGTAAAGCATTTGCTGCTTAATAAGCATGCGTAAAAAAGCAGCATATCCTCCTCTGCTGCCATTCTGTAATCCAGATATTTAAGATTATCCAATAAGAGTGTTCTTTCGAAGAGTTTATTCCAAAGAAACAGCGGCATTTTCCCCGGGGTCCGGTCGCTATTGCAGAACAAATCCGACAGGATCAGCTTCCGAAGACCGCTGCCCCGATAGGTTCCGTTCGGGAAGGAAGACACGTTCGATTGATCGGCATATTCCCAAACGAACTGGCACATGGAAATATCCGCCCCCTCCGCGCGGACCGCCTGATACAAGTGCAGAAGAAAGTCCTTTTCCACCAGGTCATCGGAATCCACAAAGCTCACATAGTCTCCACTTGCGGCGGCAATACCCGCAATCCGCGCGGCTGCAATTCCGCCGTGGGGCAGATCAAACACCCGGATGCGGCGATCCCGCTTTGCCAGAGCCTTACAGTACAGCACCGAATAATCCACGGAGCCGTCATTGACCAGGATCAGCTCAAAATCGGTAAGGCTCTGCTCCATCAGCGAATGGATGCTTCGGTTCAGGTATTGCTGCGTATTATAAACCGGCATGATAACCGAGATTGCTGACATAGTCTTCTCCATTTTCATAAAAGAAACGGCGCAAACCCGGAACAGACAGGCCTGCGCCGCCTCAAACATGGAATTAGTCGTACCAAATCATACCACTTGAAGAGACTATGCATCCCGTCGGATGCTCTTCAGACGTACGGATGATATCCGTATTGTCGAACTTGACAGCTTCTGCCTTGGGCGCTTCGTAAGTCTTTTTCATCTTTTCGTCCTCCTTTTCCGAATAATTTATACATACACCTTCTCAGGTGGCTGTACCGTATTCATAGGTGTTTTCCAGTTACTGTGAACGGAGTGAACAGTAACGTTCTTCATCGCCGCTTTTATGGAAGAAATCCGGTCTTCGCGAGTGAGCTTTGTGCAGGCAAATTTTTTGGCAGGGCAGTGCGCAAGCCGAAGGCACTGGGGATAGAGGGCGCAGCCGTCGCAGTCCGGTATGGCTGCTCTCCGTTCTGCCCACCAACGGATAACGGCTTTGTCCATGTCCTCCTCAAAAACGCTGCCATAGGGTCTGCTTTCCCCGATATGGTCACAACAATGGAGTCCCCCGTCCGCCTGTATGACCACCGTGCCGGGATTATCGGCGGTGCAGGAGCTTAGACACAGATTCTGAGGAAGCTTCGGCTCCGGCAGCATGCCGTTGATCCGCAGCCATTTCCACATCCCGATCAGCTTTTGCTGCATTTCATCCTCATCTGCCGCGCCGCCGTACTGCTGCAGGAGATTGGGCAGGACGGAAAACCGCTCCGGATTTTCTTTCATCATCGGGGCAAGCTCCGTAAGAAGCGCATACAGATCCTCCTCATTTTCCCGGGAAAGGACCAGATACAGGGAGATATGAACGTCGTTTTCAGCCAGGGCTTTGATATTGCCAAGCACACGAGAATAATCGTCGGCATCGCCATTTACATAGGCTTTGATGCGGTTATAATTCTCCCTTGTGCCGTCCAGCGTGATCTGGGCATTTTCCAGATGCCACTGCTTTTTCGCCCTTTGGATCAGCTCCGGCGTGAAAAGCCAGGCATTGGTAACGATATGGCTCCTGAACGAAATGCCTCGTTCTGCCAGATAAGCGGTAATGCTGTCAATGGCCTTCGTATTGACCAGCGGTTCTCCGCCGAACCATGTGAGCGTCACTTCCCCATTGGCATGGGCTTCGATATATTCGGCTGCCTTCCGCGCCGTTTCCTCCGTCATCGTGACGGGTACGTAGCCGTGCTCAAAGCAGTAATAACAGCGGGCGTTGCAGGCGGTGGTGGTAAAAATGATATAGCCGTTCTTTCTGCCGCGAAGCAGCCGATTTTTTTCGCTAAGAAGCAGGACACGGAGCTGCTCACAGAATTTCTGCTCGTCAAAATTTTCCGGGATCAGAACACGATGAAGAAGCAGGGTTTTTCGGAGTTCCGGGTCTTCCTTCGCCTTCCGGCAAAGCTCGTCCTCGGAAAACACGCTGTCAATATGAAGCAATGCGCAGGTCAGCGTTGTAAAAACAAGCAGACCGTTATCGGCTTTTGTCGAAACAACATAGGGCGACAGGCGAAAAGCCGTGCAGCTCAAATCGGAAAAGGCACGCGAAAGCTTGGCCGTCAGCTTCGGCATTTCTTTTAGAATCCTGACCATGAAGCCGCTCCTTTCCTTCTGCACCCGTTTCAATCCATTATGAAAATTCCCGTTTTGTATCGGGCAATCATTGTTACAAGTCACTCCCGTGCCAAACACTCGCCCTAAAGGACTAGCTGCGCGTCGCTGTTTGGCACGGGCCAGTGACATAAATCAGCCTGTGTATGAAGGCGATTTCATTGCAAAACGCCTTCGTTTCTGGTCACCGTGTGACCAGAAACCAATCATTTTTTCTATGTGCTTCAGAAAATCCCCTTCCGCTCCTCCCGGCTTTTCAGCACCTTGACCATGAAACGGTTGGTGGCCCTGGAATACCAGAAGAGCAGCATGGCGACAAGGAAGCAAAGCGGGATGAGGAGAAGCGTCCACCACATAAAGAGCGAATGCATGTCGTAGAAGCCCGGGAAGATAATCAGTCCCAGGACAAAGGCCACGATGCAGGTGATCAGGACAAATCTCCGATAGTTGTTGAGCGGCCAGCAGACGTCCGCCACGACGAGCAGGGCTACAAATCCGCCCAGCATGAGGTTGAAGGTCGCGTAGATATCCGTCGGCCAGCGGAAGAGGGCGTTCAGGATCTGCACGATCATCATCGACGTGACAAAGGTCAGCGCCGCCGGCAAACAGACGGCCAGGATGTGCTTGAGGAACCCCTCCGAATGCACGTTGTCCTGCTGCTCGAGCGTCAGCAGGAAGCTCGGCATGCCGATGCCGCAGACATTGATCAGACCCATCTGCAGCGTCGTGAAGGGATACTTCGTCTGCAGCAGGATGAAGATCAGGCAGAGCACCGAAGAGTAAATGGTCTTGGTCAGGTAGAGAGAGCTGACGCGCTCGATGTTCGAGATGATCGTCCGTCCCTCCTTCACGATATCCTTCATGGAAGAGAAATCGGAATCCATCAGAACGATGTGGGCCGCCTGCTTCGCCGCCTCGGATCCGGCCGCCATCGCGATGCCGCAGTCCGCGTCCTTGATGGCCAGAACGTCGTTCACGCCGTCGCCGACCATCGCCACCGTCCGGCCGGACATCTGCCAGGCCTTGACAAAAGCCTGCTTCTGTTCGGGCTTGACGCGCCCGAAAACGGAGTATTTTGAGATCTCCCGGGCAAGCTCCGACGGCTTCTCCGGCAGGGTGGTCGCGTCCACATAGTTCTCCGCGCCCCGGACGCCCGCGCGCCGCGCGACCGTCGAGACCGTCACCGGATTGTCGCCGGAAAGAACCTTCACCTCCACGCCGGCCTCCGCAAAGTACTCAAAGATCTCCTTCGCGTCTTCCTTGATAACGTCGGAAATAATGACCAGCGCTACCGGTGTGATGTTTCCATGGCTGTCCATCGCCGCGCTGATGCCGCTCGAACGGCCCAGCAGAAGCACGCGGTATCCTTCCTCGGAATACTTTTCCACCAGAGCACGCAGCTTTTTGTTCCCCGGCATCAGGAACTCCGGCGCGCCGATCGCGTAATCGCCCCGCCCGCCGAAGCTCGCCGCCCGGTATTTTCGTGAGGATGAGAAGGGAATGATCTCCCGCACCGGCCAGTCGTCGTAGGTGCCAAAGGCACGGTTCATCGCTTCCTGCGTCGCGTTGGTATCGTCAAAAGCCCCGTTCATGTGGCCGAGGATGGTCCGGATCTGGTCCGCCGTCGCCGTGCCGAACGGCAAAATCTTATGTACCTTGAGCTCGCCGGTCGTGATCGTCCCGGTCTTATCCGTGCAGAGGATATTCGTCCGGGCGAGCGCCTCGATCGCCTCCATCTCCTGGACAAGGGCTTTCTTCTGCGCCAGCCGCCCGACGCCGATGATGAAGGAGACGGACGTCAGAAGAACCAGTCCCTCGGGGATCATGCCGATCACGCCCGAAACCGTCCGGACCACCGTACCCGCGAAATCTCCGCCGTTGGCGGCCGCCTGGCTTCGATACAGCAGGAAGCCGATCGGAATGATCGCCACCGAGACCACCTTGATAATCCGCCCGATGGTCGTCTGCATCTCGGAGGAGGCGCGCTTCTTGGTCTGGGCCTTGCTCACGAGCTGCGTGGCGTAGCAGTCCGCGCCGACCTTTTCGACCTTCATGACCGCGGTTCCGGCCACGATAAAGCTTCCCGAGAGAACCGGGTCGCCATCCTTCTTCTTCACGGGCTTCGACTCGCCGGTCAGCATGGATTCGTTGACCTCAAGCCCCCTGCAGGCATAGACCCGGCCATCGGTAACGATCTGGTCACCGACGGAGAGATAGACCACGTCGTCAAGGACGATCTGGTCCGTCGGGATCTCCGTCTCCCCGCCGTTCCGGCGAACCTTAACGCGGGAGGCGGTAATCACGGAGAGCTTGTCGATGAGGGACTTCACCTTCAGCTCCTGCGCGATACCGATGATGGAGTTGCAGATGATGACGCCCATGAAGAGCATGTTTTTATACTGCCCGGTCAGGAAAACCAGAAAGCCGAGCAGAAGGTTCAAAATGTTGAAATATGTAATGGTGTGCGCCAGAATGATCTGCTTCGTGGTGCGGACGCCCTTTTTCGAGGTATAGTTGACCATCGCGGCCTGCGTGCGGATCCGGACTTCCTCATCCGTCAGGCCTTCGAGGGAATCGTTCCGAAGAACGGTCGACGGATCAATGGCCGGCTGCGGCGTCTTCGGCTGCCCAAAGCGCGTAAGAAAGCCCGGTTTTTTCAGCTTCTTCGCCTTTTTGCCATTTTTTAATGCCTCCTCGTCATCGAACGATTCCGGCTCGCCGGCATTGTCCTCCTCCATGTCCTCGGGAACCGGCTGATCGTTGAAAACCGTTTCGGTATAGAGCTTCAGGAAATCTCTCTTCTCCTCCTGCCGTCTTTTCCGACGCGCGGCGCTCCCAGCTCTCGTGCGCGCCCCGGCCGCCGCCGAAGCCGTTTCTTCCTCCGCAAGGCGGATTCCCTCCGCCGCCGAAGCCGTTTCTTCCTCCGCAAGGCGGATTCCCTCCGCCGCCGAAGCGGTCACTTCGGGCTTCGTCCCGTCCGTCACGGCCGCGCTTTCCGCGGTCGGCGCCGGCTCCCGTTCCTCGGATCCGGCTGTGGCTGTCGTAGGCCCCGCGTTCGTTCCGGTTTTTTTCAGCCTTCCGGGTGAATTTTTAAGAAATGCCGGCATCACCGATGCTGCCGGCTTCACGGTGATCTCCACCGGCGGAAGCAGCTCCCTCACCGGCTCCGCGTAAGCCGGGGCTTCCTCTTCCGTAAAGGGTTCGCCCGCTTCCTCCGCGTAAGCTGTCGGTTCTTCGTCGCCGGCATATACCGGGGCCCTCCGTGTATGCTGCCGGTTCTTCGTCGCCGGCATATACCGGAGCTTCCTCTTCCGTAAAGAACGCGCCCGCTTCCTCCGCGTAAGCTGTCGGTTCTTCGTCGCCGGCATATACCGGGGCTTCCTCTTCCGTAAAGGGTTCGCCCGCTTCCTCCGCGTATGCTGCCGGTTCTTCGGCGCCGGCATATACCGGGGCTTCGTCTTCCGTAAAGGACGCGCCAGCTTCCTCCGCGTATGCTGCCGGTTCCCAGCCCGCCGTCAGATCCTCCCCCGCGAATTCCGGTTCAGGCTCTTCCGCTTCCGCATAAACGACAGGCTCCCAGCCGGCGATCCCGGTCTCCCCGAAGGATGCCGGGGCAGCCGTCTCCCATGCAGCCGGTCCGCCCGAAGGCTCCGAAGCCGCCGGGCTCTCATCCTCTGTAAAGACAGGCTCGACAGTCCCTTCCGCTTCCGGGTAAGCCGAGGCCTCTTCAGGCATTTCCGGCATGGCAAACAGGCCGGCCTCTATCGAAGGCGTTTCCGCCTTCACGGCCTGCCGGTTCTTATCCATGGCCGCGCGAAGAGCGGCAAATGATGGAACATTCTGTTTCTGATCAGACATGAGATCTCCTTGCGGACGGTCAAAACACCGTCTCGCGCGCGCAAAGCAACAACATAGGTCTCGCAAATAAACTATTTTTATTATACGACAAAAATCACCATCTTGAAAGAACCACCGTCAATTTTTCTAAACTTAATTTGTTCCTGTGAACCTGTTCATCGCGCGCTCAAAAGCATCCCGGAATACGCCGGAAGCGTGATCGCCAGGCCCTCCCCCGCATTTGCCACATGCTCCATCCACGCTTCGGTCGTTGAGCCGCCGAAGGTCGCCCAATCCGTGTTCAGCTCCGTTACCAGCCGGACCTCCCGCTCCGAGCGCAGCCGGTAGCGGCGCTCCTCATCTGAAAAATTGAACAGTGCCAGAAGGCTGGCCGCGCGCCCGATGGCAACCCGCTGGATCCCGAAAACACACCCGCCGTCCTCGCCCATCGCGATCCAGCGGAAGCCCTTCGGAGAATAATCCATCTCAAAAAGCGGCAGAAATGCCTGATAGACCTCGCCGAGGCGCGTGAAAAACCTGGAGAAGGCCGCGTGCCTCGGGTATTTCAGCAGATATTCATCCAGCTCCCGGCGCTCGTCCCACTCCCGGAGCATCGCCAGCTCATTGCCCATAAAGTTCAGCTTCTTGCCCGGATGCACGAGCATATAGAGATAAAAAGCCCTCGCCTGTCTGAACTTCTCCGCATAGCTCCCGTAAAACCGGTCCATAATCGAGCGTTTCCCGTGAACCACATCGTCATGGGACAGCGGCAGAAGATGCCTCTCCTTATAGAAATAGTGCATGGAAAAGGTCAGCTTTTCCTGGGCGTTGGCCCGCTCCTTCGGCGGCATCGAAAAATACTCCAGCGTATCGTGCATCCAGCCCAGATCCCATTTGTAGTCGAAACCGAGCCCCCCGGCCTCCACCTCGCGCGTGCAGCCCTCGAAGGCCGTGGAATCCTCCGCCATCAGCATCACGGCCGGAAATCGGCTGTGCAGCCCCTGATTCAGATTTTTCAGAAATGCGACGCCCTTATCGTTGACGCCCCTCGCCGGATCGCCCATCCAGTAGACCATCTGGCTGATGGCATCCATGCGCAGCCCGTCAAAATGATACATTTCCAGCCAGTACGCCGCGGCGGACTGCATAAAGCTGGCTACCTCGCCGCGGGAGAAATTGAAATTCTGCGTACCCCAGCCGTTGCCCAGGCCCTCGCCGTTCGGATATTCATAAAAATCCGTCCCGTCGAAGCGCGAAAGCGCATAGCCGTCGGTCGCGAAATGCGCGGGCACGAAGTCCAGGATCGCGCCGAAGCCCGCCTGGTGAAGGCGGTCAACCAGCTCCATCAGCTCCCGCGCCTCTCCGTAGCGGGAGGTTGGCGCGAAAAATCCGGTCTGCTGGTAGCCCCAGCTCCCATCAAAGGGGTGCTCGGCAAGAGGCATGAATTCCACGTGCGTAAAATTATATTTCCGGAGATAATCGATCAGTTCGTCGGCGATTTCGCTGTAGCGGTACCAGGACTTGGGCTCGACCCCCTCATGGCGGCGGAAGGAACCCAGATGAATTTCATAAATGGAGAGCGGCGCGACGAAGCAGCGGCTCCGGCGCTGCATCCAGGCCGCGTCCCGAAAATTGTAATCGTAAATATTCCGGATGATGGATGCGGAAGCCGGACGAAGCTCCATGCCAAAGCCATACGGATCGCAGTGCTCCGTCCGCCCGTTCTGTCCGTAAATGACATACTTGTACATTTGGCCGGTCAGCGCCTCCGAAATCCGGAGCTCAAAGAAGCCGGCATTTTCCGTGCGGTTCATCGGCGCCTCGTGCCAGCCGTTGAACTCACCGATCAGCGAGACCCCGTGGGCGTTGGGCGCATAGACGCGGAAAACCACGCCGCCGTCCAGCTGCGGGTGTGCGCCCAGGTACTCATACGCGTCAAAAGCCCTGCCCTCATAAAATGCCTGAAAATCCATAACCACCCTCCCCGCCGTGCTGCTTCTATCGGAAAGTGCCGCACCCGCACAGAGCAGGTACGGCACCGTATCAGCTTTTTCTTATCTTAAACATTGGTTCGGGTGTCAAAACACCCGATTCACGGATTGCTTCGTGCTTTCGCACTCTCGCAATCCTACCGACATTCGAAATCCGCTCGTTTTACACAGAA
>CACZBB010000178.1 GCA_902779245.1 uncultured Lachnospiraceae bacterium
TGACCAGAAACGAAGGCGTTTTGCAATGAAATCGCCCTGCGGGCGATGGCAAAACGCAGGTCAGCGACAAACTATAATTTTATGGTTCATACACAGGCTAATTTATGTCACTGGCCCGTGCCAAACAGCGAGTGTTTGGCACGGGAGTGACTTGTAACTATCTTTTCTTCATTGTCCGCAGGATCAGCTCGTAGTTCTTCATGATCCGGACAAGGTAGTCCTCCGTGCTGCGGGCGCTGAAGTATTCGGCGTTCGGCATAAGATTCCTGGAGTTGTCCGCGGGCATTTCCACGGTCGGCTTAAGGACAAGGTTCCCGCCCTGTTTTGGCGGGTATTTGTATTTCTTGCGGCGTTTCAGATGGCCGGTGTTCTCAAGCTTGTCGGGATTGGCGGTTTCCCAGTGTTCTTTGGAGAAGTCGAGAGGGCTTTGGTCGTCATCGTAGCGCCAGATATAGCCGCCGTCGGAGCGGCGCTGGCGGCGACAGACGGCCGAGACGTGCGAGATACCGTACGCGCTCTGCGCCTCCCGGACACTGGCAAAATGCCCGAGAACCTCCATATTCTGGCTGTACTGCACGATGCCGACTTTTTGCATAGAAGCCTCCTCCGTATGTTAATTGTTGTTACAAGTCACTCCCGTGCCAAACACTCGCCCTAAAGGACTAGCTGCGCGTCGCTGTTTTATATCTCCGGCCCGCGGGTTTCGCGGCCGGCCTCCGAGGTGATCTCCTTTAATACCTTCTGGCTCTTGCGCCGGATCCGCTGAAGGGTGTTATCGACGGATTTCGGCGTGCGCCCCAGGATCCCGGCGATCTCCCGGTAGCCGTAATCGGCCAGCCGAAGCTCCAGAACCTTCCGCTCCATCGGGGTCAGCGCCTCGCGAATCCTCGCAAGCAGCTCGTCACGGTTCTCCCTGTCAAAAAAAACAAGCTCCGGACTCCTTTCGGAGGCGTTTATATGCCGAAGATATTCTTCAAGCTCCTCCTCTGTCAGCGGGACGGAGCCGTTCATCGCGAGATTCCCGAGCGTCTTTGTCCGCTCAATGGCTTTCAGGATCTGCCGGTCGATGCAAAGACGGGCAAAGGAAAAAAATGTGCCGTCGCCGGCTTTTTCGGGATCGAAATCCTGAATTGCCCGGTACAGACCGATCATGCCCTCCTGGAGCAGATCCTCCGTATCGCCGCCGGAAAGGAACCGGATGCCGGCGCGGCTTCGCGCAAGCGGCTTGTATTTTTCCAGCAGGATCTCCATGGCTGCCGCGTCCCCTTCGTGGAACCGGCTCAGGAGCTCCTCGTCTGTGAGAGAGCTTTTCGTATCCGTCATCATCCGTCCGTATCACCCTCTCTGCCGGACGATCTCGTACATAAGAACGCCGGCGGCCACGGAGGCGTTGAGGGAGTCGAGCGGACCTCTACGCGGAATGGAAGCCACGAAATCACATTTTTCGCGGACCAGGCGGCTGACGCCGTCGCCCTCCGCGCCGATGACCATCCCGATCGGCCCGGTGAGGGAGAGCTTATACATCGGCTCCCCGCTCATATCCGCGCAGACGAACCAGAGCCCCGCGTCCCGAAGCTCTTCGATCGTCCTGCCGATATTGGCTACCTTCGCGACAGGAAGGTGATGGACCGCGCCGGCCGAAGCGCGCACCGCCGCCGGCGTCAGGCCGACCGCCCGATGCTTCGGGATGATCACGCCGTGCGCGCCCGCGAAGCAGGCGGTCCGGATAATCGCGCCGAGATTGTGGGGATCCTCGATACCGTCGAGCAGCACGAGAAATGGCGCTTCGCCGCGCTCCTTCGCCAGGGCGAACATATCTTCTATATTCCCATAGGCAAATGCGGCTGCCCGGGCGATGACGCCCTGGTGGCGTCCGGTCTCGGACATGGCGTCGAGCCGGTCGCGGCTGACGCGGCTCACCTCCGTGCCGGCTTTCGCGGCCTCCCGGAGGATGGTTTCGATCGGACCGTCGTGAAGGCCCTCCTGAACGTACAGCCGCTCGATGGTGCGCCCGGACCGATAGGCCTCGATGACGGCGTTCCGGCCCTCCAGATGCCCGGAGAGGAAGCTCTCCTCGGCCTTCTCCGGATCGAGCTCCGCCGTTTTGCGGTCACGGACCTCCTGGCGGGTCTTCCGGGGCGCGTCAGCGTTTCGGAAGACGTCCTTTCGCTCACGGCCTTCACGGCTGTCGTTTTTTCTTTCCTTATCCTTCATATCTTATGTACCCTCTTTCGGATGACCGGAGGCGACGCGCTGTTACTGTCACTCCGTTCCCAGTAACGACGCGCTTTCTGCCGCGGTAAGGAGAATGGATCTCCTTTCACAGCCTGAAAGTTTCAAATTGCATCAGCGCCTAGATTGGCCAGGCGGATGAGCTCGAGCATGCGCTCCGTATCCCCGGTCAGGTAGAGGTAGCCCAGCACGGCCTCAAAGCCCGTGGCGCGCCGGTATTCCTGAATGCTGGCATTTTTCGCCTTCGTCTGCGCCTTTGCGTTCCGGCCCCGATGATAGATCTCCAGCTCCTTCTCCGTAAGGAGCGGTTCCAGGATCTCCATCGCCGCCGACTGAAAGGGCGCCCGAGCGAAGCTGCTGGCTCTTTTCTGGAGTTCCCTGGGGTTCCGGTCCGCCTCCTGAACAAGCCGCGTCCGGTTGCAGAGCTCATACGCCGCGTCCCCGATGAAAGCAAGGGTGAGCGGCGCGAGAGCGCGCGCCTCGGCTGCCGTAAGACGCGGAAGATATCCCGCGCTGATACCGAATTCGAGGCCGGACGCCTCCGGCGCTCCCTCCGCGGCAGCTCCATATGCCCGGCGATCTCCGGAAGCTGACGGACCGCCCTCCGGCGGCTTTTGCCCGGAGCCGTCCTGCTTTCTCAGATTCTCTTCCACTTAACGCCTTCTTTCGTGTCCATGAGCTCGATGCCGCGGGCCTTGAGCTCATCCCGGATCTCGTCCGCACGGGCGAAATCCTTCGCCTTCCGGGCAGCCTGCCGCTCGGCGATGAGGGCGTCGATCTCCTCGTCCGCCTCTTCCTCCTCCGTAAGGACCACAAGGCCGAGGACATCGGCAAGCTCAACCAGCTCATCGAGAGCCGCCTTCGCGAGAGCCGCCGGCGCATCGTCCAAAACCTGCGTGTTCGCGAAACGGACAAGGTCAAAGATTACGGAGATCGCGTCCGCCGTGTTCACGTCGTCGTCCATCTTTTCGTCAAAGCGCCCGGTGAAGGCCGCGATCTCCGAAAGAAGCTGCGGATCCGCCGCGCCGCCCTTGCCCTTTGCCGCAATGTCGCGAAGGCGCGAAGCCGCCCTGCGGATACGTTCGAGAGCATTGGCCGCGGAAGTCATGAGTTCCGCGCTGAAGTTCAGCGGGCTGCGGTAATGCGAGGACAGCATGAAAAGGCGGAGCACCTGGGCATCGTATTTGCTCAGGATATCCCGGACCGTAAAGAAATTGCCGAGGGATTTCGACATTTTCCGGTTATCGATATTCAGGAAGCCATTGTGCATCCAATAGCGGGCAAAGATCTTGCCGGAGCAGCTCTCCGACTGGGCGATCTCATTTTCATGGTGCGGGAAGATCAGATCCTCGCCGCCGGCATGGATGTCGATGGTCTCCCCGAGATATTTTTTCGACATGACCGAGCACTCGATATGCCAGCCCGGGCGACCCTCGCCCCAGGGCGACGGCCAGGCCGGCTCACCCTCTTTTTTGGGCTTCCAGAGCACGAAATCGAGCGGATCCTCCTTCTCGTCCTCTCCCGAAACCTTGAGATCACGGAAGCCCGAGCGGAGATCGTCGAGATTTTTGCCCGAGAGCTTGCCATACCCCGCAAAGCTCCGGGTGCGGAAATAAACCGTCCCGTTCACCTCGTAGGCGTGGCCTTTTTTGATGAGGTCAAGGATCATGCGGATCATCCCGCCGATCTCCTTCGTCGCCTGCGGGTGCGTCGTGGCCGGGCGGACGTTCATCGCCGCCATGTCCTTCTTGCACTCCGCGATGTACCGCTCCGAGACGGCGGCGGCGGGGATCCCCTCCTCCACGGACGCCTTGATGATCTTGTCGTCAACGTCCGTGAAATTCGAAACGAAGTTCACCTCATAGCCCTTGTGCTCAAGATAGCGGCGAACCGCGTCGAAGACGATCATGGGGCGGGCATTTCCGATATGGATCAGGTTGTAGACCGTCGGTCCGCAGACATACATCCGCACCTTCCCCGGCTCGATCGGGACAAATTCCTCCTTATGCATTGTCAGCGTATTGAAAATCTTCATATAATTAGGCCTCCTCATGGCAAAGCTTTTTCCGGGATTCTTCGCCGCGCTTAAGTATAACCGCCGAGATTCTTTGGTTCGCCGGGAATGACCGCTGAGCGCTCGGAATTTCAGACGTTATTGCGGGCCGCGGCGGCCGGGCGATGCGGTATTAAGGAACCGTCACGAAATAACTTGCACATCTTGCTTGTCTATTTTCCCGATGTCTGCGTCAGAAAACCTTGTCGTAGCCCGCTACGACTTCGGCTTTCTAGTCCGCAAATACACAGTCGCCGACCTCTTCGTAGTCGCGTTCCTCGGGTTTGTTGCATCGGCGGAGAGCTTCCGCGTCCTTCTGCCTGTGCGCGGGCGAAGACGTTTCGTCCGCCGCGTCAGCGCCCCCGTGGCCGGACTCCCGCCGAAGCTCCCGCATCTCCTCCTCAAGAGCGAGCGTTCGGTGGATGATTTCCTCGTTCGCCCGCTGCAGGACGCGCAGATCCTGCAGGATCGGATCCGGCAAATGCATCTGGTCGAGTTTTTCCCTCGGCACGGCCTGATTTTTCATCCGCACGACGCGCCCGGGAACGCCCACGACGGTGCAGCCCTCCGGAACGGATTTCAGGACGACCGAGCCGGCGCCGATCTTCGTATTTTTTCCGATGGTTATGGATCCCAGAACCTTCGCCCCCGCGGAGACCATCACGCCATCCTCCAGCGTCGGGTGGCGCTTGCCGGTTTCTTTGCCGGTGCCGCCGAGCGTCACGCCCTGGTAGAGCGTCACGTTATCGCCGATCTCGCAGGTCTCGCCGATGACGACCCCCGTGCCGTGATCGATAAATATGCCCTTTCCGATCACCGCGCCGGGATGGATCTCAATGCCGGTTTTCCTGGCCGCGCGCTGGGAGATCCACCGCGCCCGGAAGGTGTGTCCGCCAACCCACAGCCGGTGCGCCTTCCGGTAGCTCCGCATGGCGCGGAAGCAGGGATAAAGCAGCACATCCCATTTTGTCCGGATCGCCGGATCCCGCTCTTTATAAACTTCAAACGTTTCTTTCAGCTCTCGAAACAGTCCCATGCTCCCCCTCATTAACTCTTTACCACCAGCGCGACCGCCTGCACGGCTATGCCGGAGCCGTCGCCGGTAAAGCCCATTCCTTCCTCCGTCGTGGCTTTCACGCTCACGGCGCTCACCGGGATCTCCAGGGTCTTCGCAAGGTTCTGCCGCATATCCTCAATATACGGGCGCATTTTCGGCCGCTGGGCGATGATGGTCGCGTCCACATTCCAGACGGAAAATGCATTTGCCGAGAGAATTTCTGAGACGCGGGCGAGCAGGCTCATGGAATCCGCTCCCTTATAGGCCGGGTCGCTGTCCGGAAAATGCAGGCCGATGTCTCCGAGAGCCGCCGCACCGAGCAGAGCGTCCATGATCGCGTGAACCAGGACGTCCGCGTCCGAATGTCCCAGAAGCCCTTTTTCGAAAGGGATCTTTACGCCGCCGAGAATCAAGTCACGCCCGTTCACCAGACGATGCACATCATAACCCGTGCCAATTCGAAACATGTTTTTCCTCCTCTT
>CACZBB010000179.1 GCA_902779245.1 uncultured Lachnospiraceae bacterium
TCGTTTCCATCGAGAACGGCTCCCGCGTTATCGAACGCCACCATGTTGCCACCACGCCCGACAAGGACACGAAGTTCAGCTTCAAGGTCACCGAAGACATGGCGCCCAATTTCTATGTGGACATCACCCTGGCGCAGCCTTACGGTTCAGCCGACAACGACCTGCCGCTCAGGATGTACGGCATCCAGAAAGTGATGGAGCAGCGGAAGAAGAACCCCGGCATCCACGGCGTGGTCGCCGACCTTCTCGAGACCGACGCGAAATACGAGACCGCCATCGAGACGGCTCTGGGCGGCAGCATCCGGAACATCGTGACAGACAACGACACGACGGCCAAGTACCTCATCGAGTACCTGAAGGCCGGAAAGCTTGGCCGCGCGACCTTCCTGCCGCTGACAAATGTCCGCTCGAGAGGCCGGTTTGAGCCGGCCAATGCGCTTCGGGAGGCGGGAGTGATCGGGCTGGCTTCGGAGCTCGTGCGCTGCGAGCCCATCTATGAGGACTTAAAAAGCCAGCTCCTTGGAAGGACGCTGGTGGTGGACAACATCGACAACGCGCTTTCTCTCGGCCGGAAATACCGGCACAGCCTGTACATCGTGACGCTCGCCGGGGAGTCCTTCTCGCCGGGCGGCTCGATCACGGGCGGCGCGTTTCGGAATAAAGAAAACCTTCTCGGGCGAAAGCGCGAGATTGAGGAGATGACCGGCAAGGTCCGCACCTTGAAGAAGAAGCTGGAGGATACCCAGAAGGAGGCGGAGGCCAAGCGCCGCGAGCGGAACGGCTACCGCGACCGGATCGTGCTTCTGGGCGGCCAGCTGCAGGAGCAGTATCTTCTGGAAAACACGGCGGAGATGCGGAGAAAGCAGGCCGAGGAGCAGCTGCGTCTCTCCCGGATCAGCCGCAGCTCCCTCGACGAGGAGACGGTCGGGATCCAGAACGAGATCGAGAAGGCGAAGGAGAATTCCTCGGCCATCGAAAAGAAGCTGGAGGATTCCAAAAAACGTGAGGAAGCGCTGGTGGCGAAGGCCGCCGAGCGCGAGGCGGCCATCCGCGAGCTTTCGAAGGCCCGCGAGCAGCAGGCGGCCGTCGTGGAGAACCTGCGTGTCGGCGGGGCCGCGCTGGCCCAGAAGGACACCTTCCTCAGGGAAAGCGAGGAGAGGCTCCTTCGGGAAATCGAAGCCCTCGACCGCGAGGAGGAAAGCCTGCAGGCGGCGATGCTGTCCGAGGACGACGAGGAAGAAGAGAAACGAAGAAACATCGCGGCGGTCGAGGAGACGATCCGGGCCTCCGAGGAGATCGGCAAGACGGACGCGGCAAGGGAGGAGACGCTCCGCAGGGAGAAGGAAGCGCTCGGAAAAAGCCGCGAGAATTTCTTTAACCGCCGGGAGAGCGTCCAGGACCGGGTGCTTGCCTTAGACCGAGAAAGCGTGCGGCTGCATACGCGGAAGGAAAAGCTGGAGGAATCGACCGAGAGCTCGAAGGATTACCTCTGGAACGAGTACGAGCTGACCCCCAGCGAGGCGATGAAGCTTAGGGACGAAACGCTGTCCGAGCTCACCGCGGTGCGCAGGGAAGCGGCCAATGTCCGCGCCGCGATCAAGCGGCTGGGGAACGTCAATGTCAACGCGATCGAGGAATATAAGGAGGTTTCGGAGCGCCACGCCTTCCTCACCGGGCAGTACAACGACCTTGTGGAGTCGGAAAAGACCCTGGAGGGCATCATCGCGGAGCTCGACCGCGGCATGCGGCGGCAGTTCGCGGAAAAATTCAAGGAGATCAACGCGGCCTTCGACACGACCTTCCAGACGCTCTTTGGCGGCGGACGCGGAAAGCTGGTGATCGAAGAGGAAGGAGACATCCTCGAAGCCGCCATTTCCATCATCGCCGAGCCGCCCGGGAAGAAGCTGCAGAATATGATGCAGCTCTCCGGCGGCGAAAAATCGCTGACGGCGATCGCGCTCCTCTTCGCGATCCAGAGCCTAAAGCCGTCGCCATTTGCCCTGCTCGACGAAATCGAGGCCGCCCTCGACGACAGCAACGTCGTCCGTTTCGCGGAATATCTTCACAAGCTTACGGAAAATACGCAGTTTATCGTCATTACGCACAGAAGAGGCACGATGAACGCGGCAGACCGGCTGTATGGCATTACGATGCAGGAAAAGGGCGTGTCGGCGATGGTGTCGGTCAATCTGGTAGAGGACAGTATCAAGTAATGAGGCAGGGAAGCTTTCGAAGGAAAGGAAGAGACGAGTATGGGATTGTTTAAAAGACTGAAGGAAGGGCTTTCGAAGACGCGCTCGAGCCTTTCGGGCGGGATCAGCAAGGTGTTCCAGAGCCATGAGAAGATCACGGACGATTTTTATGACGATCTGGAAGAGACGATGATCATGGGCGACATGGGCGCGGTGACCACGGAAAATATCATCGACGAGCTGAAGGAGAAGGTCTACGACCGGGGCCTTAAGACCACGAACCAGTGCCGGAACCTCCTGATTGAGGGTATCGCGCGGCAAATGCAGACGACGAAGGCGGATTACGCGTTTGAGAACCAGCGCTCGGTCATCCTGCTCGTGGGCGTCAACGGCGTCGGCAAGACGACGACGGCCGGGAAGCTGGCCTCGATCTACCACAAGCAGGGCAAGAAGGTCATGCTGGCGGCAGCCGACACCTTCCGCGCGGCCGCCACGGAGCAGCTGGAGATCTGGGCGGAGCGGGCCAACGTGCCGCTGATCTCGGCGCACGAGGGCGCGGACCCGGGCTCGGTGGTTTTCGACGCGGTCTCCTCCGCGAAGGCGAAGGGCGTGGACATGCTCTTTATCGACACGGCGGGCCGGCTTCATAATAAGAAGAATCTCATGGCGGAGCTCGGCAAGATCTACCGGATCCTGGAGCGGGAGTATCCGGACGCGCTTCTGGAAACGCTTCTGGTCCTCGACGGGACGACCGGGCAGAACGCCATCTCCCAGGCCCATGAATTTGCCGAGATCGCGAAGGTCACGGGACTGGTCATCACGAAGCTGGACGGCACCGCGAGGGGCGGCATCGCCATCGCGCTCTCGTCGGAGCTCGGCGTGCCGGTGAAGTTCATCGGCGTCGGCGAAAAGCTCGAGGATCTTCAGAAATTCGATCCCCAGGCCTTCTGCAAGGCTCTCTTTGCCGAAAGCGACAGGGATGACGATGAGGATGAGGACGAGGAGAGCTGGGGGTAAAATTCGCCGACGGGCAGGGGAGGAAGATTTATGGAAATGTTAACGCTGGACGCCTTTGAGGAGGCTTCGGAGCGGGTGCTGAAGGTCACGCTCCCGACGCCGCTCCAGTACAGTGAATATTTCAGCCAGCAGACCGGCAATAAGGTCTATCTGAAGCCGGAAAACATGCAGCGCACGGGTGCGTACAAGGTGCGCGGCGCCTATTATAAGGTCAGCACCCTCACGCAGGAGGAGAAGGACCGCGGGATCATCACCGCCTCCGCCGGCAACCACGCCCAGGGCGTGGCCTTTGCCGCTCGTCGGGCCGGGGCGAAGGCCGTGGTGGTCATGCCCACCGGCACGCCGCTCATCAAGATCGAGCGGACGAAGAACCTCGGCGCGGAGGTCGTCCTTTACGGCGACGTCTACGACGAGAGCTGCGAGAAGGCCCTGGAAATGGCCGAGGCGCATGGCTATACCTTCATTCATCCCTTCAATGACCTCGCGGTCGCGACCGGGCAGGGCTCGATCGCGATGGAGATTGTAAAAGAGCTGCCGACGGTAGATATCATCCTCGCGCCGGTGGGCGGCGGGGGACTGGCCACCGGCATATCGGTGCTCGCAAAGCTCCTGAACCCGAAAATCCGGGTGATCGGGGTCGAGCCGGCCGGAGCGGCCTGTCTCTCGGCCTCCTTCAAGGAGGGGAAGGTCGTAACCCTTGATCACGCCTCAACCATCGCGGACGGCACGGCCGTGCTCACGCCCGGAGACCGCCTTTTCCCCTATCTTCAGGATAATCTCGACGACGTAATGACCGTGGAGGACGACGAGCTGATCCCGGCCTTCCTCGATATGGTGGAGAACCATAAAATGGTCGTGGAGAATTCCGGGCTTCTGACGGTCGCGGCGTTAAAGCACCTGGACGTAAAAAACAAGCGGATCGTCAGCATTCTCTCCGGCGGGAACATGGACGTGATCACCATGGCCTCGGTGGTGCAGAACGGGCTGATCTTCCGGGACCGGATCTTTACGGTCTCCGTGCTTCTGCCGGACAAGCCGGGCATGCTGGTTCGGGTCGCCGAGATCGTGGCCGCGCGGCGCGGAAATGTCATCAAGCTCGAGCACAACCAGTTCTACTCCACGAACCGGAACGAGGCGGTAGAACTCCGGCTCACGATCGAGGCCTACGGAACACAGCATAAGAATGAGATTTTCGACGCGCTCATGGCCGGAGGTTTCCGGCCGAGGCTCGTGTCGGCCAACCTTTGATCTATATTTTACAAAAAGGCAGATCGCATGCATCTTTTGGAGGAGTTATGGC
>CACZBB010000180.1 GCA_902779245.1 uncultured Lachnospiraceae bacterium
CCGCGATGACTCCCTGCGCCTCCATCTCGCCCTTTCCTTCCGCGTCGTTTACGGTAAAATGAACCGTGACCAGAAGCCCAAGTAAGGGCGCGCCCTGACCGTCAGCGATGACGCGGCAATTGGTCCGGTCGGACACAAAAAGCCCGGCGTCCGCAGACGCTCCGCTTCCATCAAGAAGAGCGATGCGGGCATTTGCCGTGGGAAGCTTTTCCGTGAACACCCCGATCAGGGAGTTTTCCCGCAGCTCCTGAAGGACCCGGAGGGTCTTCCCGGAACGCAGATAGAGATTGTCGCTGATTTTTTCATCCTTGCCGCTCTCGTTGATATCGATGACCACCAGGCCGTTTGCAAGAAGCGTTCCGGCCTGATCGATGCCGCCGCCCTTCTGTTCCGCGAGGTTTCTCGTGATCCGCACCTCCGAGATCGTCAGGGAAGCCTTCCCGTCATTATAAATGCCGCCGCCCCAGGTCCAGGCATTGTTCTCCGTGATGGTCCCCGAGACCCGGCTGTCCGCGGAGCTGTCGTTATAGATGCCGCCGCCGGCCTGCTTCGAGCGGTTGTAGTCGATCTGCACGCCGGCGTCGGTCACCAGCTTCCCGTGGTTACAGATACCGCCGCCATTTCCTTCGGCAAGATTGTTCGAGACCCGGGTGCCTTCAAGGATAACAAGCCCGCTCTCCCCCTGCGCGGCGCTGTAGGCGTAATTATAGATACCCGCGCCATCGCCGCCGGAATCCTGGCCGCTTATGGTGCCGCCGGTCATGGTAAAGCTCCCTTCATTGCTGACGCCGGCGCCGTTATGATCACAGGAGTTGGCCCTTATGCCGCCCCCGGTCATGACCACCGTTCCCTTGTTGTATATGCCGCCGCCCTCCGTGGCGGCCTTGTTGCCGCTGACGAAGACATCCTCCAGATACAGCGTTCCGGAATTGAGGATCCCGCCGCCCCTTGTAGCGTTTCCGCCGCCGATCCGGCCGGACTTAGAGTTGGGATCCAGGATCGTGAGGGTGCCCTCGTTAAAGATGACCATACCGGACTGCGATGACCCGGAAACATTCCGCGTGATGTCCGTTCCCCGAAGCTCGATCGTCGCGTTCACGCCCGCCGGGACGTGAAGATATCCCTCCGCCGCAAAATCCTCCGTCAGGGTGTAGGTCGTACTGGTCAGCTCATAGGAGCCTCCTTCCGTCAGCGCGCCAAAGGGCTCGTTATCCCCGGACGCCTCCGCGGAAAGCGGCGCAAAGGAGGCAAGAACGTACAGGAGCAGGAACGAAAGCAGGAAGCAGATGGCTCTTTTGTTTTTTTTCATCGTCATACCTCCTTTTGTAGACGAAAGCAGGTTACCGTTCACAGATAACGAGAACAGCCCCGAAGGCCTTCCGCGGCCTTCGGGGCTGCCCATTCACAGAGCCGCGCGAGGAAACGAGGCAAAATGCAGGCATTTTGTCCGTTTCCTATTTCGTTACATTCCTAAGAACGCCGCCAATGTGCGGCTTTGCCGGATGTCCGTTTCAAAATCCGGCGCGGGCCTTGCCGGACAAAGCCGCCCTGAGCAGGCGCGCGTCATCGCACGGCTTCAAAATATGCGAGAGGATATTGTACATAGAGGCCTTTATCATATTTTTGGTATTTGTAATATCCAGAACCCGGGATGCTCTCATAGCCCCTGAAGGAGCCCGTTATGTTGACCAGGCACTCCGACCAGCCCTTCTGTACATCATTATTCGTGCTGAAATTCCTTTCGTCATAATGTAAGCCGTACCCCGCCACGATCGAGGACTTCTCATGGTCGTCCAACAGCTTGTCCCAGTTATACGCCGACTTATGTGCAAAGTTATCCCACAGGAACTGACTCAGTTCCCAGTAGTCTCCGATATCCTGATTGTGATTACTTATCCACTTGCGCAGTCCCTTCGGTCTCCAGTTCTCGAACTTGAAGGCCACTCCGTAATATCCTCTGTTCCCCCAGGGGATTCCCTCGGAGTCCTTAAAGGTCGTGCTGCCTTTAATCTGAGAATCCGGGAAACCGGCCTTCACCAGCTCCTCACGCAGCGTCCTTCCCTGCATGCGCTCGATAAATCTCACTGCATCCGCGTCGGACAAGAAGCGTTTTTCACCCTTTTCCTGCCCTTTCAGGTCACGGTAGATCTGGGTGGGATCCCCTATCCTTACATAGGCTTCCATCAGGTAGCAGAAGGGATTGCCCTGGCTGTCGGTCGTGCCCGCATGTACGTCCGGATATACGCAGTCCGCGTACATCTTCCGAAGCTCCTCCGTTGAGGCATAGCCGTTGACGGAAACCATGATGTTCATCGCCCTGAACAGCGTCGCCCGGATCGTTTCCTCAAACAGCTCCTCCTCCTCAATGCCGGAGGTGGAGAAATTGCAGGAGACCTTCAGAAGCTCTCTATAGCGGCGGACCGGGTTGGTCGCGTCGTCCACCATGCGGTTGGCGATCGTGCGGAAATCCGCCTCGATCGCGTTGATCTTCTGCGCCATGGTCATCGTATTGCTGAAGGGAAGATTGGCGATCTTGGCGCCCATTCTCCGGATGACCTCGTCGGCCTCCTCCATATCCCCCGTATCGACCTGGATCTTCTCGTAGGAGTCCACGACAGTGTTGAGCTTTTTGTAATTCGCCTTGTTAAGGGAGGACTCGACCTCATTGCAGAGGGAGGTCAGGTTCTTTAAGACCGCGTTGAAGGGAGCCAGGGATTCCTCATACTGTGTCTTCTGGATCGCGTAGAGAAGGTCCGTCTGGCGCTCCAGGGTGTTGTTCATCTCGTCCAGCTTGGTATGGATCTGGTTGATGGATTGCTGAAGCTGCGCGAGGGCCTCCATGATCTGCGCGTGCCGGGAGCTATCGTTGGGGACGACCCCGCAGAAGCCCAGGACCGTCCAGCCGACGCTTGCGCCGGTGCCGATGCCGCTCGCGACGCTCGCGACCGTTCCCCAGGTGGTGTTGCCGAAGCCGCCGACAATCTCTTTGATCTGACGGATATCCTTTTGGTTCAGATCCCTTCCGAGAGAGGCCGCGGAGTAGCTGCGGCACATTTTCCGCTCCTCGGCGTTCGTCCTGCCCTCACGGTCAACGAGGGAGCCGGGCGCGATGGTGATGCCGCCGATATACACATAGCCTTCTTCAGTCTCCTCCTCCGGCTTCGGAACAGAGAGAACGAGCTCATAATCGTCGTCGTCCTCGACCGCTTCCAGCGAAACGATGGACGCGTCCGCAAAGTCCTCGCTGAGCGTGATGCTTCCCTTCGAGAAGCCCTCGGCAAATTCCGCGCATTTCGGCATAAGAAGGATGGTGAGCTCATAGGCCTCGTCCTGCTCAATGACCGCATCGAAGAACGGGTAGAACCAGCCGCCCTCCACAGGCTCTTCGTCGACAAGCTGCGTGACCTGGATGCTTTCCGTCACGTCCTCGTCCACGCCCAGGAGCTTGCCGGCGAATTTCACCGTGCCGTAGGCGGCGGGCTTTGTCTCGTCCTCGTCGAAGGCCGCGCTGCCGCTGACCGTCAGCTTGACGGTATTCTCATCGTTCGAGATGTTCGAGACCTTCATGTTCGCGAAGGTCTCTCCGAGGGTGATGTCCTCCTCGGCAACCGTTCCGCTGATCTTCGCTCCCTCAGCGGTGAAGGTGAATTCCTGCGCGAATTCCTTGTCCGCGTCCGGGACGTTCACGTACGCAACGTCCGCGTCCATGAGGACGCTCGGGACGGACGGGGTGTCCTCCGGCTGCTCCTCCACCGAGGAGTCCGCCGCGGACGAGTCCGCTTTTGAGCTGTCGGTTCCCGCGGATGAATCCGCTTTCGAGCTGTCCGTCTTTACGGACTCCGCCGCGGAGCTCGTCGTTTTCGAGCTGGTCGCCGGCGTGGAGCTCGAAGCCGCCCCGCCGCAGCCCGTGATCGTGGAGGCCAGAAGCGCCGCCGCGAGCGTCAGGCCGGCAAAACGCCTCCCAAACAATTTCTTACTGCTCATCTCTTTCCTTCCTTTCTATAATTTAGTTCCTGTATCGGTTCCGCCCCTCTTTGATCCGATGCCGGCACGGTCCGGCCGGTATGTATCCCGGCTTTCTTCCGTTCCATCAAAGCCTTATAAGCTGTTCAGAAATGACTTGTACAGATTGCGCAGGATGTTTTGAGTGCACGGAGAAAAACGCAGCCGCAACGGACTGCGGCGAGGCTTTTCGACGCAGCAATCGGAAAAACAGACAAGCAAGATATACAAGTTATTCTGTAACAGGTCCTTATTTCTGCCTAATGAAGTCCTTGATTTTTGAACCGGCATATCGGGCAGAGAGCGCTCGATACAACCATTAACATTATACTATATGAAAAGAGCATTTTAACATTTGATATATTTATATAAGTATTTGGATTTTTAATATATTATGGTTCGGGTGTCAAAACACCCGATTCACGGATTGCTTCGTGCTTTCGCACTCTCGCAATCCTACCGACATTCGAAATCCGCTCGTTTTACAC